>JAFAEG010000090.1 GCA_023424095.1 Pseudomonadota bacterium
ACGGCTGTCGCGGCCTTCGCCGGAGCACGGGGCGCGATGCGCTGCACCCGTTTCTTCTCCCAATCCTCATAGCCGCCGGCGACGATGTCGATCGTGCCGGAGCCGTCGAGGCCGAGCGTGACCGTCACCGTGCGGTCGAGGAAGTCGCGGTCGTGGCTGACGATCAGGACGGTGCCGTCATAATCGGCGATCACGTCCTGCAGCAGGTCGAGCGTTTCCAGGTCGAGATCGTTGGTGGGCTCGTCGAGCACCAGCAGGTTCGACGGCCGGGCGAATTCGCGCGCGAGCAGCAGCCGCGAGCGCTCGCCACCCGAGAGGGTGCCGACCTTGGCGTCGATCAGATTGGGATCGAACAGGAAGTCCTTCAGATAGCCGGCGACATGCTTGCGCACCCCAGCGACGTCGATCCAGTCGCCGCCTTCGGCCAGCACATCGCGCAAGGTCTTGTTCGGCTCCATCAGCTTGCGCTGCTGGTCGATGACGATGCTGCTTAACGTCTTCGCGCGGGTGACTTTGCCCTCGTCCGGCTCGATCTCGCCGGTCAGCAGCTTGAGCAGGGTTGTCTTGCCGGTGCCGTTGGCGCCGACGACGCCGATCCGGTCGCCGCGAGTCACGCGGAAGGTGAAGTCCTTCAGGATGGTGCGCTCGCCGAAGCGCTTGGTGACGCCATCGGCGTCGATCACCACCTTGGTCTTGCTGTCATTGCCCTGCACGGCGAGCTTGGCCGCGCCCTGCGGCCCGATCATCAAGGCGCGGACGGCGCGCATCTCCATCAGCTTCGACTTGCGGCCCTCGTTGCGGGCGCGGCGGGCGGTGACGCCGCGCAGCAGCCAATGCTCCTCGATCCGCAGCTTCGCGTCGAGCCGCTGGGCATTGCGCGCTTCCTCGGCATAGACCTGCTCGACCCAGGCATCATAGCCGCCGAAGCCGATCTCGGCGCGGCGCATCGCGCCGCGATCCAGCCAGAGGGTCGAGCGCGTGAGCTTCTTCAGGAAGGTGCGGTCGTGGCTGATCGCGATGAAGGCGCCGGTGTAGCGGCTCAGCCAATTCTCCAGCCATTCGATCGCGGCGAGGTCGAGATGGTTGGTCGGCTCGTCGAGCAGAAGCACGTCGGGCTCGCGCGCCAGCGCCCCGGCGATCGCTGCCCGCCGCCGTTCGCCGCCCGAGGCAGTTGCGGCGACGCGGTCGAGGTCGATGCCGAGCTGATCGGCTACCGCCGCGACCTCGTGCGGTTCGGCTCCACCCGACAGCGCGAAATCGCGCAAGGTCTCGAAGCGGCTGACGTCCGGGTCCTGTTCCAGGATGACGACGTTTGTGCCCGGCTGGATCGTTCGCCGCCCTTCGTCCGAGTCGATGCTGCCGGCGAGCAATTTCAGCAGGGTCGTCTTGCCCGCGCCATTGCGGCCGATCAGCGCGAGCCGGTCGCGCGCGCCCACGAAGATGTCGAGGCCGCGAAACAGCCAGCCCGAACCCTGAACGAGGCCGAGCCCTTCATAGGCGAGGACGGGAGCAGAAGCGGAAGATGCCATGGCGGGCGACTTAGGGAAGCGCGCCCGCAAACGCCACCCGCAGCAATTTCCGGATTGACCGGCGCAAACCTCACTTTTATCAAAAGTGAGAATCATTCTCATTAGCGAGTTGGAGAATATGAAGCGCATCTTGCTGGCCGGAACCGCATTGGCCCTGCTTCCCACCCCGGCACTCGCGCAGATGCAGGCCACTAGCCCCGCACCAGCCCAGCCTGCGCCGATCGAATATGCCGCCGCGGACCTCGACCAGCCGGGCCAGATCATGACCGTCACCGCGACCCGCGCGCCGCGTCCGGTCGATTCAGTCCCCGCCACGGTGACGGTGATCGACGAGCAAAGGATCGCCGACGAACTCGCTTCCGACGCGCGCGACCTCATTCGCTACGAGCCGGGAATCAGCCTGCCGCGCCAGCCGGCCCGCTTCGGCGCGGCGCTCGGCACCACCGGGCGCGACCAGAATAGCGGCTTCCGCATTCGCGGCATCGGCGGCAACCGCGTGCTGATCCAGGTGGACGGCATCCGCGTGCCCGACGGCTTCACCTTCGGCGCCCAGGCGGCCGGACGCGGCGATTATGTCGATCTCGGCATCGTCAAATCGGTCGAGATCCTGCGCGGCCCCGCTTCGGCGCTCTACGGTTCGGACGGCCTGGCCGGCGCGGTCAGCTTCATCACCAGCGACCCTGCCGACCTGTTCGATGCCGGCCGCGACATCGCCGCTCTGGGCCGGATCAGCTATGACGGCTCGACCCAGGAATTCACCGAGACCGGCCTCGTTGCCGGCCGCTCCGGGCAATGGTCGGCCCTGTTCAGCTACACCCGGCGCGACGGCCAGGAGCTGGACAATGAAGGGACCGTCGATGGCCAGGGTTCGACCCGCACCCAGCCCAACCCGGCCGAAACGCACAGCAACGCCTTGCTCGGCCGCGTGGTCTTCCAGCCGAACGACCATCACCGCATCCGCCTGACCGCGGAATATGGCGACACGTACAATTATACCGATGTGCTGAGCGGCCGCAGCGCCACCGTGCTCGATCTCTATGGCGAGGATACGACCGAACGGTCTCGGGTCAGCCTCGACTGGCGCTATGAAAGCGAAGGCACTTTGCGCTCCGCCATGATCGCCGCTTACCTGCAGGACGGCAGCAACCGCCAATTCACCTTCGAGGACCGCAATCCGGCGGTCGACCGCACCCGCATCAACAGCTTCGACAATCGCGTGATCGGCGCCAGCGCGGAGGCGCGGCTGGCCTTCACCACCGGCACCATCCGCCACAATGTCATCTTCGGCGGTGACCTCTCGACGACCACGCAGGAGGGGCTGCGCGACGGCACCGTGCCGCCGGCTGGCGAGACCTATCCGACCCGCGCCTTCCCGGTGACCGATTACACCCTCGCGGGCCTGTTCATCACCGACGAGATCGAATTGCTCGGCGGCGCGGTCACGCTGTTCCCCGCGCTGCGCTTCGACGCCTACAGTCTCGATCCCGAAAATGACCCCCTGCTGCCCACCTTCCAGGGTGCAGCGCAGGATGGTTCGCGCCTCACCCCGCGCTTCGGCATCGTCGGCCAGCTTGGCAGCGGCGTCAGTCTCTACGGAAATTACGCCTCCGGCTTCAAATCGCCTTCGCCGAGCCAGGTGAACAATTTCTTCGAGAACCTCACCTCGCCCTTTTTCTCCTACCGCTCGGTCCCCAATCCGGACCTGCGGCCCGAGACGAGCGAGACGGTGGAAGCCGGCATCCGCTACAGCAGCCGCAGCTTCAGCGCGTCGCTCAGCGCCTTCACCGGCACCTATGACAATTTCATCAGCCAGGAGCAGGTCGGCGGCACCGGCACGATCGCCGATCCGATCATCTATCAATATCAGAACCTCACCGGCGTCGAGATCAGCGGCATCGAGGGTCGCGCCGAGCTGAATCTGGGCAATGGCATCAATGCCAATCTCGCCTTCGCTTATGCCGAGGGGGAATCGATCCTGCCGGGCGGCGTCAATGCGCCGCTGGCCAGCATCGACCCGCTGAAGATCGTCGGCGGCATCGGCTATCGCGATCCGCGCGGCCGCTTCGGCGCGCAACTGACCGGCAGCTACAATGCCCGCAAGGAATTGGCCGAGACGACCGGCGTGTGCAGCGCCGCCTGCTTCCGCCCGGACGAATCCTTCGTGCTCGATCTGGCCGGCCATGTCCGCATTGGCGACCACCTCACCCTGCGCGCCGGCATCTTCAACCTGACCGACGAACGCTACGCCTTGTGGAGCGATGTCGCCGGCCTGCTGGCCACGTCGACCGTGACCGACGCTTATACCAACCCCGGCCGACACGCCCGCGTGTCGCTGACCGTCCGCTACTGAGGGGGCTCGGAACGATGATCCGTTATCTTGGCATGATCTGCGCGGCGTTCGCTCTGCTCATCGCGCCCGCCGGCCGCGCAACGGCCCAGCCGGCCACTGACGATTATGGCGTGCTCGTCATGGCCCATGGCGGCGGCGCGGCGTGGAACAGCGAGGTCGAGGCGATGCTTGCGCCCCTGGCCCGCGACTACCGGCTGGAACTCGCCTTCGGCATGGCTGATCCAAACAGCATCCAGGACGCGGTGCGCCGGCTGGAAACGCGCGGCGCGCGGCGGATCGGCGTCGTCCGCCTGTTCATCAGCGGCGAGAGCTGGAAGGAGCGGACCGAGCAGATCCTGGGCATGTGGCCCGGTGCTGGCCCGCGTCCGGCCGCCGATCCGCATGCCGCGCACGGCGCCGGTCATGGCGGCCACGACATGTCGCTGTGGCGGATCGAAACCTCGTCGCGCTTCGCGCTCAGCCATGAGGGCCTGGCCAATGCCCGCGAAATGGGCGCGGTATTGGTCGATCGCGTGACCCCGATCAGCCGCACGCCGCGCGACGAGACGGTGCTGATCCTCGCCCACGGGCCGGAGGACGATGCCGAGAATGCCCGCTGGATCAGCGAGATCAATGCCCGCGCCGAAGCGCTGCGCACCCACGCGCCGTTCCGCGCCGTCCATGTCGAAAGCCTGCGCGAGGATTGGCCGGACAAGCGCGCCGCCTCGGAAGCGCGCATCCACGCCATCGCCGCCGAGGCCGCCCGCAACAATGGCCGGCTGCTCGTCCTGCCCTATCGCGTGACCGGCTTCGGCCCCTACGCCCGCGTGCTGGAAGGCGTGGCCTACGAAGCCGACCGCCGCGGCCTGCTGCCCAGCCCCGAAGTCGAACGCTGGGTCCGCCGCCAGGCCGACGCATTGCGCACCGAACTCACCAACTGACCATGCCGGGCCACCGCGCCCATTGGAGACCCAAGATGAAGACGATTTTCCTGCTCGCCGCCGCCCTTGTCGCCACGCCCGCAGTGGCCGCCACTGCCGAACAGCCCCGCGCCACCCCGGCGCAGGCGCCCGCCGCTTCCGCTTTCGAAGCAGACCGCCAGTCGATCCTGGCGATGGCCGGCAATTACCGGGTCCGCTTCGACATGCGCGAAACCACCTCGTGGCGCAGCGACTACACCCCGATCGCCGCCGCCACTTCGGGCGGGCACGAAGTCGTCCGCGTGATCGAGGACAATGGCCGCTTCATCAGCCTGCAACACATGCTGGTCGCCGAACATGGCGGGCAGGCCCATGTCATCAAGCATTGGCGGCAGGACTGGACCTACGAACCCGAGACGGTGCTGATGTACGCCGGCCAAGGCCGCTGGAACCGCGAGCCGGTGCCGGCCGAGCAGCGGCGCGGCGCCTGGTCGCAGACAGTGTGGCAGGTGGACGATTCGCCCCGCTACGGCGGCGTCGGTCGCTGGGTCGACAATGCCGGCGTGCGCCGCTGGGAAGCTGCGCCAAGCCTGCGCCCGCTCGCCCGTCGCGACGCCACCCGCGGCCCGCGCTACGACCGCTACCTCGCCGTGAACCGCCACGCCTCGACCCCCAATGGCGGCTGGATCCACTGGCAGGACAATCAGAAGCTCGGCCTGGTCGACGGCCAGGTCGTGCCGTTCGTGCAGGAAAGCCTGCTGAACACCTACACGCCATTCGCCGACTATAATGTCGCCGCCGCCGACACCTACTGGGCCGTCAGCCGCGATTATTGGGCGGCGGTCCGCGCCGCTTGGGCCCAGGCCGAGACGACCCACAATGGCATCACGCTGATCGAGGAGCCGCAGATGGGCAACACCCTCGCCGGCCGCCTGTTCGAAATGGGC
This sequence comes from Pseudomonadota bacterium, assembly GCA_023424095.1. Lineage (GTDB taxonomy): Bacteria > Pseudomonadota > Alphaproteobacteria > Sphingomonadales > Sphingomonadaceae > Allosphingosinicella. Next base: position 5,726 of record JAFAEG010000090.1, read on the forward strand.
ACCGAGGTCGCCGAAGGCCGGCTGCAGACCCCCGCCGCGATCGCCGAGGCGCAGCGCCTGATCCGCGAAGGCACGGCGCCGCGCCCGCAAAGCGCGAGCCGCTAAGACGCATCGAGATGCTCCCCGGCGGAGGCCGGGGTCCAGGATGGACGCGAAGCGCCGATGTCCGCGCCAACCGCGCGGGATGGTTTCCAGGTCTGGACCCCGGCCTTGGGCGGGGAGCGGCTCGGGATGAACCGGCCGGCCGCTAATTCGCCTCCCGCGCCCTTGCCTCTTCAACCATCCGCGCCACGCTCTCCAGCAGAGCGGGCGCGTCGTAGACGATGCCGTCCTTGATCGTCCAACGGACCCCGCCGACCCGCTCGACGCGGTTGGTTGCCGGGTTCAGCGTCTCGTGGCCGGTGCCGTAGAGCAGCTTCAAATTGGCCAGCGGATTGCCCGGTACGATTACCAGATCGGCGTTCATGCCGACGCGGACCAGCCCGAAGGGCGGCTCCTCGCCGCGCGCCGCATAAAGCTCCCGCGCGCCGTTGATCGTCGCGGCCTGGATCACCTCCAGCGGCGCGAAGCCCGCCTCCTGCAGCATCTCCAACTCGTTGATGTAGGGGAAGCCCCAGCTCTGGTAGATGTAGCCGGGATCGGAGCCGACCGTGACCCGGCCGCCCATATTCTTGTAATCGTTCACCAGCCGCATCCACAGCTGGAAGAAGCGCCGCCAGGCGACCTCGTCATGCGTGGTCCAGTCCCAGAAATAGGAGCCGTGATGCTCGCGGCTCGGCTCGAAGAAGCGCTGCAATGACGGCAAAGTGTAGCGCTGATGCCATTCGGCGGTGCGCGCGCGCATCACGTCGCGGCTGGCGGAATAGATGTTGAAGGTGGGCGACATGGTGACGCCGCGTTCCAGCAGCCGCTCCAGATAGGCCCGCCATTCCGGCGAGCCCGGCTCGACCGCCTGATCGGCCAGCCGCGCCACCTGGCTGAACCGCCATTGCTCGTCCGACATATTGTAGTCGACCGGATAGGACGGCAGCCGCCGGTCGCGCAGCAAACTCTCGAAATGGCCGTAAAAATGCGTGATGCCGGAAAGGCCGAACGAGGTCGCGCGGTCGGCATTCACCTCCGCGACCCCGCTTTGGCCCAGATGCGCGACCGTGCCGAGCCGCTGCGCGCGGGCTTCCTCGATCACCGCCTGAGTCACCGCGGCGGATTCGCTGTTGAACAATTTCACGCCATCATAGCCGTTGGTCGCCAGCCAGCGGACCCAGGCGCGGCCCTGCTCGGGCGTGCGCACGTCGCCGTTCGGCCAGCAATCGCCGACCGCGCAATAAGCGAACAGGCGCGGGGCGACGATCGTGTTGGCGGCGCTCCGGCGGCGATCGTCCAATGAGGGATTGTTGACGCCGAAATAGAGGCCGACGCCGCGCACCGTGGTGACGCCGTGCGCCAGCCACAGCCGATAGCCATAGGTCGCGTTGTTTGCCTTGTCGGGATCGCCATTGTGGCCGTGCACGTCGACGAAACCGGGCATGACCGTCATACCGGTCGCGTCGATCTCGCGGTCCGCATCATTCGGCGGGCGATTGGGGCGCACCGGGAGGCCCGGCGTGCCGGCGCCGCGAATGCTCTCGATCCGATTGCCGGCAATGACGATGTCGACCGGCCCGCGCGGCGGCTGGCCGCTGCCCTCGATCATCATCGCATTGCGGATCACCAGGCGGTTATACGGCCCCTCGCCTTCGCCCGGCTGGCGATCGGGAACGCGCTCCATGCCGCCCCGCTGCTGCGCCAGCCCGGCCGGTGCGCTGGTCAGCAGGCCCAGCGCGAACGCCGCCATTACCGCTCGTGCCGCCAGTCTCATGCCGCCTCCCCTATTTTCAGCCGACCTTAGCAAGCCGCGCCGGGCGCGCCACCGCGATTCGACCCGGCCCGAAGGAAATGGTTGCCAAGCGTACGAATAGTCTGTGACAATCGGGCAACATGAACGGAACCGAATGCCAGCATTCAGGGGATATTCAATGGCTTGAAGCGATAAGCGGCTCGACCTCCCGAGATTCCGTTTGGATTGTAACGACATGCGTAAGTCCCTGCCCCTGCTTGCCGCTTTGTGCGCGCTCACCGCGGTCGCGGTCCCGGCTCATGCCGGCGACCAGCGGCGCGTCGGCGGCGGCGTTGACCGGATGGAGGCAGCGCGTGGCGTGCGTCAGGGCGACATCCTGCCCTTGAACGTCATCCGCGACCGCATTTCGGCGCGCATGCCCGGCGCGAACCTGATCGGCGCCGATCTGGTCGGCGGGACGGTCTATCGCCTGCGCTTCATGCGCGGCGCGAACGTCATCCTGGTCGATGTCGACGCCCGCACCGGCAATCCGATTCGCTGCATCGGCTGCTGAAGCCGCGTCGGCGCACGGTCGCCACCGGCCAGCGAATCACGCTTCCGTAACGACGTAAACATCGTCATACCCGCCAACATGAACGAAAACGGGCGCCGTTCATCGGCCGCCCGCTGGGGAGACGAATATGCGGGTCCTGATCGTTGAGGACGAACCCAATCTCGGCCGGCAACTGCGCGCGACGCTGGAAGGCGCGGGCTATGCCGTCGATCTCGCCACCGATGGCGAGGACGGCCATTATCTCGGCAGCACCGAAGCCTATGACGCGATCATCCTCGATCTCGGCCTGCCCGAGGTCGACGGGCTGACCGTGCTCGATCGCTGGCGCAAGGAAGGGATCAAGGTTCCCGTCCTCGTGCTCACCGCCCGCGACAGCTGGTCCGACAAGGTGGCCGGGCTCGATGCCGGCGCCGACGATTATCTCGCCAAGCCGTTCCAGACCGAGGAATTGATCGCCCGCCTGCGCGCCCTCATCCGCCGCGCCTCGGGCAATGCCAGCTCCGAACTGATCGCCGGCGATGTGCGCCTCGACACCCGCTCGGGCCGCGTCACGCTCGATGGCGAGCCGGTGAAGCTGACCGCGCAGGAGTATAAATTGCTGTCCTACCTGCTCCATCACAAGGGCAAGGTGGTCAGCCGGACCGAGCTGATCGAGCATATTTACGATCAGGATTTCGATCGCGATTCGAACACGATCGAGGTGTTCGTCACCCGCATCCGCAAGAAATTGGGCGCCGACGTGATCACCACCATCCGCGGCCTCGGCTACAGCCTCGAGGAACCGCGCGGCTGAAGCCCCGGGCTTCAGCTTTCGGTCAGCCATGACCGCCGAGACCGAGGGCATGGCCGAACCGCCGCCCGAACCCACTGCGTCGCGCACGCCCAAAGCTGCGCGTGAGCGCAAGCCGAAGCCCACCTCCACCGGGTCGCTGACCCGGCGCATGATCGTCATTTCGACGATCTGGATCTCGATCCTGCTGAGCGGCGGCGGCTTCGCGCTCGACCGAGTGCTGAACGCCGCGATCACCCGCAATTTCGACGACAGCCTCAACTATGTGCTGACCGCGCTCGTCGCGACGTCGGAGGTGGGGCCGGACGGTGAATTGCTGCTCGCCGAACTGCCCGCCGACCAGCGCTTCCTGACCCCTTATTCCGGCCTCTATTTCCAGGTCTCGGCGCAGGGCCGCGAGCCCTTCCCATCGCGTTCGCTCTGGGATCGCACGCTCGACACCAGCCGGCCGATCCCGGAAGCCGAAGTCCAATATGTGAACACCAGCGAGTTCGAAACCGAGACCCTGCGGGTCGCGGAGCGCGAGGTCAGGCTGCCGGGCTCCGATCTGCTCTGGCGCTTTCAGGTCGCGCAGGACCGGGTCGATCTCGACAAGCAGATCAACGAATTGCGCACGACGATGCTGATCTCCTTCGGCATCCTCGCGCTCGGCCTGATCGTGCTCGCCGCCTTGCAGACCATTTACGGCCTGTGGCCCTTGCGCCGGGTGCGCCGCGCCATCGTCGCGATCCGATCGGGGGAGAAGTCCCGCATCGACGAGCGCCTGCCGCGCGAAATCGCACCGCTGACCGACGAAGTGAACGAATTGCTCGCCCATAATGAGCGGCAGGCCGAGGAAGCCCGCCGCCACGCCGGCAATCTCGCCCACGCGCTGAAGACCCCGCTCACCGTCATCACCAATGCGTCGGCCGCCAAGAGCCCCGATCTGCCCGCGACGGTGATGCAGGAAGCGCGCACCATGCGCCGCCAGGTCGATCATCACCTCGCCCGCGCCCGCGCCGTCGGCCGCCGCTCGTCCGCCCAGGCCCGCACCGAGGTCTGGCCGGCGCTGAAGGCGGTCGAGCGCGCGGTGAGCGTGCTCTACGAAAATGTCACCATCGACCTCGCCGGCGACAAGAAGGCGATGGCCCGGGTCGAGCGGCAGGATCTGGACGAACTGCTCGGCAATTTGATCGAGAATGCCGCGAAATATGGCGGCGGGCGCGTGTTCGTCACGGTCAGCGCCACGCAGGATTGCGTCGAGGTCGAGGTCGAGGATGACGGCACCGGCATCCCCGAAAGCCAGCGCATCGCCATCTTCGATCGCGGCGCCCGGCTCGACACCGGCAAGCCCGGCACCGGCCTTGGCCTCGCCATCGTCCGCGACGTCGCGGAAATTTACGGCGGCTCGGTGACGCTGGAGGAAAGCGAGGATCTGGGCGGCCTGCTCGCGCGGCTCCGGCTGCCGATTGCCGAACCTCCCAAACGGGCCTAAGCGGCCCGCGTGACTGCCACCATCCATCCGCTTGGGGCCCGCAACGCGCCTTCGCTCGACCCGATGCTGGCGCTGGTCGCGGCCGATCTCAACAGCGTCAACGCCGTCATCCTCGACCGGATGCAGAGCGAAGTGACGCTGATTCCGGAGCTTGCCGGCCATCTGATCGCCGGCGGCGGCAAGCGGATGCGGCCGATGCTGACGCTCGCGAGTGCGCGGCTGCTCGATTATCAGGGCAACCGCCACCACAAGCTCGCCGCCGCGGTCGAATTCATCCACACCGCCACCCTGCTCCACGATGACGTGGTCGATGGCTCAGGGCTCCGCCGCGGCCGCCGCACCGCCAACATCATCTGGGGCAATCCGGCGAGCGTGCTGGTCGGCGACTTCCTGTTCAGCCGCAGCTTCGAACTGATGGTCGAGGATGGCAGTCTGAAGGTGCTCAGCATCCTCTCGCGCGCCTCGAACGTGATCGCGGAAGGCGAGGTCAACCAGCTCTCCGCCCAGCGCCAGGTCGAGATTGGCGAGGACCGCTATCTCGACATCATCGCGGCGAAGACCGCCGCTCTGTTCGCCGCCGCCTGCCGAATCGCCGCGGTGGTCGCCGAGCGCGACGAGGCGACCGAAATGGCGCTCGACGCTTACGGCCGCAATCTCGGCATCGCCTTCCAGCTCGTCGATGACGCGATCGATTATGCCGAGGATGCGGCGACCATGGGCAAGGACCAGGGCGACGACTTCCGCGACGGCAAGGTGACCCTGCCGGTGATTCTCGCCTTCGCCCGCGGCAATGCCGAGGAGCGTGCCTTCTGGCGCGCGGCGATGAGCGGCGAGCGCATCTCCGACGACGACCTGGCGCACGCCCGACGCCTGCTGGCGCACACGGCGGCGCTCGCCGACACGCACGAGCGCGCCCGCCTCTATGCGCGCCGCGCGATCGACGCCCTTGGCCCCTTCCCCGCCAGCCGCGCCAAGTCGGCGATGATCGAAGCGGCCGAATTCGCGGTGGCGCGGGCTTACTGAGCCCCGACTCGGCTTGACTTTCGCCGGGCTGCAACGCATGTGGCCCGCCGACGTGTGAGCGGCCGCAAGCGCCGCTCCTTTCGTTTCAAGACATCAGGAATTTGAGATGGCCAAGCCGACCACCGTCAAGATCAAGCTCGTCAGCACGGCCGACACCGGCTTTTTCTACGTGACGAAGAAGAATCCGCGCAACATCACCGAGAAGATGACCTTCCGGAAGTATGACCCGGTCGCGCGCAAGCACGTCGAGTTCAAGGAAGCCAAGATCAAGTGACGCGCCGGCGGCTTTAGCCGCCGCTTGTCACCCCGGACTTGATCCGGGGTCCACTCCGGCGAAGCGCACCGCGCTCGCGACTATCCGCTCCCCCCGAGACATGGATCCTGAACCAGGTTCAGGATGACGGCGGGAGTGTGTCCAGAGCAGCGGGCTCTGCCACCGCCACCTCCTGCGCCGCCAGCAGGCCGCGCACCGCCTCCACGAATTTCGCCACCGAAATCGGCTTCGAGACATAGCCCTGCGCGCCCGCGTCGCGAATGCGCTCCTCGTCGCCCTTGGCCGCATAAGCGGTCACCGCCAGCACCGGCGCGGCCGACAGGCCCTCCTCCGCCTTCAATTGCTCGATCAACTCCAGCCCGCTGACATGCGGCATCTGGATATCCATGACGATCAGGTCCGGCGCGAAGTCGCGCGCCTTCGCCACCGCCTCGCGCCCGTCGCGCACCGGCTCGACCGCATAGCCGTGCGCGCGCAACAGGTCGCAGAAGAGCCGAAGATTGAGCTCGTTGTCCTCGACAATCAGGATTTTCTGAACCACGGGCTCTTTCCTAAGCCATGATCAGAGAAAACGTAAATCGCACCGCCCCGGAGCCCCTGGCGCTCGCCGCTTTGGCCTGGACCCTGCGTGACGAGGCCCGCGCCCAGCGCCTGCTCGACACGACCGGCCTGACGCCGGAATTCCTGCGCGACGCGCTCGAGGAGCCGGGGACGCTCTCCGCCATCCTGCGCTTCCTGGAGGCGTATGAGCCCGATCTGGTCGCGGCTGCGGACGATCTGGGCGTCACCCCCGCCGCTCTGGTCGCGGCCCGGCAGGAGTTGGAGGCATGAGCCGGCCCTTGCTCATCACCGACTGCGACGAAGTGCTGCTGCACATGGTCAGCCATTTCGCCGACTGGGTGGCCGAATCGCGCGGCTACAGCTTCAACCTGTCCGCCGGCGCCTTCCGCGATGCGCTTCGCGATGCCGGCGGCCAGCCGGTCGCCGAAGAAGAGGTCTGGCCGTTGCTCGACAGCTTCTTCGATACCGAGATGCACCGCCAGAACATCGTGCCCGGCGCGGCCGAGGCATTGCGCGCGATCGGCGAGCATGCCGACATCGTCGTGCTGACCAATATCGGCGACCGCTACGAGGCCGGCCGGGTCGAGCAATTGGAGCGCTTCGAGATCCGCCACCGCGTACTCACCAATCGCGGCGGCAAGGGCCGCCCGGTCGAGGAATTGCTCGCCCAGATGCAGCCGAGCGTCGCCTTGTTCGTCGACGATCTGGCCGTCCACCATCACAGCGTCACCAATCATGCGCCCCAGGTCTGGCGGCTGCACATGATCGCCGAGCCGCGCCTCGCGACCGGCACCCCACCTGCACCGCACGCCCATGCCCGGATCGACGATTGGGCGGACGCCGTGCCGTGGATCCTGGAACGATTTGCCGAGGGCCCCGCCCCGCTGGAGAAAGCCGCATGACCAAGACTGTTCTCATCACCGGCGCGACCGCCGGCATCGGCGCCGCCGCCGCGCGCGCCTTCGTGGCCGCAGGCTGGCAGGTGATCGGCACCGGCCGCCGCCGCGAACGGCTGGACGAACTGGCGGCAGAGCTGGGCAGCGCCTTCCGCCCGCTCGTGCTCGACATGCGCGCCATCGACAGCTTCGCCACCGCGCTGGAGGGGGTCGAAGTCGACGCCCTGATCAACAATGCCGGCCTCGCCCCGCCGATGACCGGCTTTCAGGATTCGACGCTGGATGACGGCCTGAACGTCATCCAGACCAACATCACCGGCCTGATCGCGCTGACCCGTCAGCTCCTGCCCGGGCTGATCGCGCGCAAGGGCGTGATCGTGAACCTGAGCTCGGTCGCCGCCACTTATCCCTATCGCGGCGGCGCGGTTTACGCCGCGACCAAGGCCTTCGTCCGGCAATTCTCATTGGACCTGCGCTGCGACCTCCACGGCACCGGCGTGCGCGTCACCTCGATCGAGCCGGGCATGGTCGAAACCGAATTCACCCTGGTGCGCACCGGCGGCGATCAGGCCATGTCGGACACGCTCTATGGCAACATGCAGCCTCTGACCGGCGACGATATCGCCCAGACCATCCTGTGGTCCGCGACCCTGCCGCCGCACGTCAACATCAACACGCTGGAAGTCATGCCCGTCGCCCAGAGCTTCGCCGGCTTCGCGGTTGCGCGCGAAGATGCAAGCGCCTAGCCGCGCTTCGTTTGACGCCGCATCGGAATCGATAGGAACACCATGAGCAAGATCCACGACCGCCTGGCCGAACTGGGCATCACCCTTCCCGCAGCCGCCGCGCCGGTCGCCTCCTACGTGCCCGCCGTCGAAGCCGGCGGCCTGCTCCACATTTCCGGGCAGATCAGCCAGCAGGACGGCCAGCTGATCACCGGCCGCCTCGGCGAAAATGTGAGCCTGGAAGAAGGCATCGCCGCCGCGCGCGCCAGCGGCATCATGCTGCTCGCGCAGATCGACAAGGCGATCGGCCTCGACCGGGTCGAGCGGATCGTGAAATTGGGCGTGTTCGTGAACTCGGCCGGCGATTTCATCGATCAGCCCAAGGTCGCCAACGGCGCGTCCGAGCTGATGCAGGACGTGTTCGGCGAAATCGGGCGCCACGCCCGCAGCGCGGTCGGCGTGCCCACCTTGCCGCTCGGCGTCGCGGTCGAAATCGACGCGATCGTCGCGGTGAAGGCCGGCTGATCCTTCCTCCCACCCGTCTTGCCTGAGCTTGTCGAAGGCCTGTCCTTTCTTACCTTCGAAGGAAGAAGGACAGTGCTTCGACGAGCTCAGCAAAGGCGGATTGTGGGAACATCGAAGCGACTTGATCCTGATTTGAGGTTCCGCGCGTGAGCAACGAACCGATCGTCGCGCGCATCGCCAACGGCATTGCCGAATTCGACGCAGGCGATTGGGACCGCTGCGCCGGATCGGACAATCCCTTCCTGAGCCACGCTTTCCTCTCGGCTCTCGAACATTCGGGTAGCGTCGGCCCGCGCACCGGCTGGCAACCGGTGCCGATCGCGATCGACGGCGTGGACGGTCGCCCCGACGCGGTCCTGCCGGCTTATGCCAAGAGCCACAGCCAGGGCGAATATGTCTTCGATCATGGCTGGGCCGACGCCTTCGCCCGCGCCGGCGGCGATTATTATCCCAAGCTGCAGATCGCGGTGCCCTTCACGCCGGTGCCGGGAAGGCGCCTGCTGACCACCACCCCCGCCATCGCCCCGGCCCTGATCGCCGCCGCCGAGCGGGTGGTGGCGCAGAACGGCCTGTCCTCCGCCCACGCCACTTTCATCGACTCGGCCGAAGTCCCGATCTTCGAAAGCGCCGGCTGGCTGATCCGCGTCGACAGCCAGTTCCACTGGCACAATGACGGCTATGCCAGTTTCGACGATTTCCTCGGCCAGTTGTCCTCTGCCAAGCGCAAGGCGATCCGCAAGGAACGCGCCCGCGCGGTCGAAGGGCTGGAGATCGTCCACCTCACCGGCGAGGCGATCACCGAGGCGCATTGGGACGCCTTCTGGGCCTTCTATCAGGACACCGGCGCGCGGAAGTGGGGTCGCCCTTATCTGACCCGCGCCTTCTTCACCGAAGTCGGCGCGACCATGGCCGACAGCATCCTGCTGATCCTCGCTTTGCGCGACGGCCAGCCGATCGCCGGCGCGCTCAACTTCGTCGGTACGCAGGCGCTCTACGGCCGCTATTGGGGCTGCACCGAGGAGGTCCCCCACCTCCATTTCGAACTGTGCTATTATCGGGCGATCGACGCCGCCATCGCGCGCGGACTCGCCACCGTGGAGGCGGGCGCCCAAGGCTCCCACAAGCTCGCCCGCGGCTACCGCCCGGTGCCTACTTACTCCGCCCACCATTTCGCCGACCCGCGCCTGCGCGACGCGGTGGCCCACTATCTCGCCGCCGAGCGCCCGGCGGTGCTCGGCGAGATCGAGGAACTCGACGCGATGGGGCCGTTCAGGAAATCCGGTCCGCCCTTAGGCGACTGACGTCCGCGCGCCCAATCGCGGGGACGCATAGCCCCATAGGTCGTTTCGGTTCCGTTCATCGCACGCACGCCAGTTTGAAGGGATCGCATGGTGCCGATTGCAGGGAGAGGCGAAATGATCCGGTGGCTTGTTGCTGCTGCCGTTCCGGTTGTGGCGCTGTGGACCCCCGCTTCGGCTCAAACGCTGGAGCCGGCGAGGCTGCCCGGAATGTGTGTGACGATCGACCCGCGCGAAGGATCGGTCAGCCGCGCTTGCGACGACTCGCCCACGCAGCGTCTAGTCCTGCCGGTGGCGACGCCCGGACCGATCCGCCTAGGCGACTTCTGCCTGGCGCCGCGTGGCGGCGGCCTCTACCCGCCATTGGCGCCGATGCCCTGCGACGGCTCTCCCGCGCAAAGCTGGACGATCTCCGCCGAACAGGGCGTCCGAAACGGCGAAGGACGATGCCTTGCCCTGCTCGGTCTCTCGGGGCGCGACGGCGAGCGCGTCTATGGCGAGCCATGCCCGACCCGATACCCGCCGCAGGCCTGGCTGGTCCGCCCTTTCGACCCGCTTGCCCATGCGCCCGCGCGCGGCCGGCTGCGCTGGGCGGCGCAACCCGATCTCTGTCTCGGCCACGTGCGTCCGGGCTCCTTTGTCGGCCTGGAACCATGCGCCGAAGTGCAACGCTGGGAGCAGATTTTCTCCTTCGATCGCCGTCGTCCTGGGCAGTTCCGGGTTTCCGGCACCTGTCTCAGCGGCAATGCCGGTACCGGTGGGCTGTCGCTTAGCCGGTGCCGGGTGGAACCGGCGATGCAATGGAGGCTGGAGGAAAGCGGCGCCCTTTCGAGCGGTTCCCGTTGCGTCCAGCCGCGCCGCGCGAATAGACGCTGGGTCGCCGTGCTGACCTCCTGCGCCGCGACCCCGGAGCAGCGCTGGACTTTCGAGGCTGCAGCGCGACCGTGATCCATGTTCCGGGCGCCGGGTGCAGACGGCCGTCAGCTGCGGCGGTGCCGTTCAAGCGCCGCTGACCTGACCCCCTCCACGATTCCGTGGCGGAACAAGCGCGCCTTTTGACCTATCCGACGGACAGGTGTCGCGCTTGATGGGCGGCTCTTTTCTTGGCTAGGCTCGCAGAAAGGAAGAACCACCCCCGGCCCCTCCAGCAAGGGCTGGAGGGGAGTCAGGCGGGAGACGTTCATGCGCAAGGGTTTGATGCTTCTGGGGCTGATCGCCCTGCCGGTTCCCGCTTTCGCGCAGGAGAGCGCGCCGCAAGTCCAGCCTCCCGCCGCCCCGGCCCCCGCGCCCAGCCGCCTGTTCGACGCCACCGATCTGTTCGGCCTCGAGGTCGGCACCGATCCGCAGATCAGCCCGGACGGCAGCCGCATCGCCTATGTCCGCCGCTCCGGCGACATCATGGCGGACCGGATGCGGCCAGCCATCTGGCTGATCGACACCGCGAACGGCCAGCAGGCCCCGCTCGTCGCCGGCCCCGGCAGCCATATGAGCCCGCGCTGGTCACCGGACGGGACGCGGCTCGCTTACATCTCGACCGCGGAGGGCGGCGGTGCGCAGCTTTACGTGCGCTGGCTGGCGAGCGGGGAATCGGTGCGCGTCACCGGCCTGCCGGAATCGCCGAGCAGTGTCGCCTGGTCGCCGGACGGCCGCCAGCTCGCCTACGTCATGCAGGTGCCGTCCGACGCGCCGCGCCTGGGCCGCGCGCCGCCGCGGCCGGAAGGGGCGCAATGGGCCGAGCCACTGCAGCAGATCACCGCCATCCGCTACCGCGCCGACGGCGAGGGCATCGTCCGCCCCGGTTTCCGCCATCTGTTCGTCGTCCCGGCCGACGGCGGCGCGCCGCGCAAGCTGACCGATGGCGATTTCCATCATGACGGCCCGATCGCCTGGAGCCCGGACAGCCGCAACATCTACCTCAGCGCCAACCGCATGCCGGACGCCGACCGCAACCCGGCCGAATCCGAACTCCACACGGTCAACGTCCCCACCGCCTCGATCCGCCGGCTGACCACCCGCGCCGGCCCGGACGGCTCGCCCGCCGTCTCGCCGGACGGCCGCCAGATCGCATACCTCGGCTATGACGACCGCGATTATGGCTACACGGTCGGCAAGCTCTACGTGATGAACGCCGACGGCTCCGACAGCCGGGTCCTCACCGCCAATCTCGACCGCGAGGTCGGCTCGCCGGTCTGGGCCGCGGACGGCCGCTCCATCTATGTCAGCCACGATCAGCGCGGCACCTATTCGGTCGCCCGCGTCGGCCTGGACGGGCGGATCACGACGGTGGCCGAGAATCTCACCGGTGGCGGCCTCGACCGGCCCTATGCCGGCGGCGACTTCAGCGTCGCCCGCGACGGGACGCTCGCCTTCACGCGGGGCAACGCCACCACCCCGTCGGAAATCAATATCAGCCGCAACGGCGCCGCCCGCCAACTCACCCGGCTGAACGACGACCTGCTCGGCCACAAGCAGATGGGCCAGGTCGTCGCCATCGACACGCCCTCCTCGCATGACGGCCGCAACATCCAGTCCTGGCTCACGCTTCCGCCCGGCCATCGCGAGGGCCAGCGCCACCCGCTGATCCTCGAAATCCATGGCGGGCCGTGGCAGGCCTACGGCCCCAATTTCGCGACCGACAATCAGCTCTTCGCCGCCGCCGGCTATGCCGTGCTCTCGGTCAATCCGCGCGGCTCGACCTCCTACGGACAGGAATTCGCCGACCTGATCCACCGCGCCTATCCCGGCAACGATTATGACGACCTGATCAGCGCCGTCGATCGGGCGATCGCGCTGGGTTATGTCGATCCCGACCAGCTCTATGTCACCGGCGGCTCCGGCGGCGGCGTGCTCTCCTCCTGGATCATCGGCCGCAACAACCGCTTCCGCGCCGCGGCGGTGCAGAAGCCGGTGATCAACTGGACCAGCTTCGCGCTCACCTCGGATGGCGCGCCGGCCTATTCGCGTTACTGGATGGGGGCGTTCCCGTGGAACGACCAGGCCGGCTATTGGGCCCGCTCGCCGCTCAGCCAGGTCGGCAATATCGCCACCCCGGCGCTCGTCATCGTCGGCGCGGAGGACAATCGCACTCCGTCGAGCGAGGCGGAACAACTCTACAATGCGCTGCAATTGCGGGGGGTGCCGACGGCGCTCATCCGCATTCCCGGGGCGACCCACAATCTGGTCGGACGGCCTTCGCAGAATGCCGCGCGGATCAGCGCCATCCTGGACTGGTTCGGACGCTATCGCCAGACGCGCTGGACGCCGCCGGCCGCCGAATAGGGGCGAAGCGATGCGCTTTCACGACCTTTCCAGGCGGCAGATCCTGACCGGTGCCGCGGCCCTGTTCGCCATCCCGGCCTGCACGTCGAGCGTTCCGGAGAGCTTCGCCGGCAATCGCAGCGGGACCGGTCCACGGCCAGCCCCGCCGGCGCGCGCCGACCTCTATAATTGCGAGGGCTGCGAAGGCACGCTGGAGCGGCCGGCCGCGAACCTGCCCACTTTCGTCCGCATCGCCCCCAATGGTGAGCCGGGCGAGCTCATGCGGATCGAGGGCGTGGTCTATCAGGCGGACGGTTTCACCCCGGCCCCCGACGTGGTCATCTACGCCCATCATACCGACGTCACCGGCCTCTATTCGCGCGGCACGCCCGAGACCGAATCGAGCCGGCGTCACGGCCTGCTCCGCGGCTGGGTGAAGACCGGCGCGGACGGCCATTACGGCTATTTGACGATCAAGCCCGCGCCCTATCCGGACATGACCATGCCGGCCCACGTCCATCTGATGGTGGCCGAGCCGGGGCGGCGGCCATATTATATCGACGATATCGTCTTCGACGGCGAATATGGCGTGGACGATTCCTATCGTTCGCGCATGGAATATCGTGGCGGCAACGGCATCGTCCGATTGCTGCGCGAGGACGCACTGCTGGTCGCCCGCCGCGACATCGTGCTGGAGCGGCACCCCGCCTGAATCAGCGGCGGCGGGGCAGGAAATCCCGCAAGGTCCGGTCGCGGCTGACGAAATGATGGAAGCATGCGGCCGCCGCATGGAGCAGCACCAGCCCCGCCAGGGCCCACCAGCCATAGACGTGGACGTACCAGGACAAGGCCCGCAGCCACTCGTCCGCTTCGGGATCGAACAGGCGCGGCACCGTGACGAAGCCAAACAGCCGCACGGGTCCCAGGAACAGGAAATTGATCAGCCCGCTCAGCAGCACGCCGAAGGTCACGAGGTAGAGCAGGAAATGGACGCTCGAGGCTGCGGTCCGCGCCGCAAGCGGCTGCTGCGACCGATCGGGCCGGGGATGGATCAGGCGGAAGGCGACCCGCGCCAGCATGACCGCAAGTGCCAGAATGCCGAGCGAGAAATGGATTTCGAGGAGGAGATCCTGGTTTTCGCGGGCGACGAGATGCTCGGCGGACCAGCCGGTCGCCAGTGCGGCGAGGATCAGGAAAGCGCCCAGCCAGTGCAGGCGGATTATGACTTCGTGCCAGCGTCCGTCCGTTGCTCCGCCCCTCCCCATCAGGCGAGGTTAGCGGGACGACACCCGGCAGGCACGTCTTTTCGTTTCTGTCAGGCGGCGTGGCGTTCGGTCGTGCTCGCGGTCGCGGCCAGCCAGGCGCGCGCGCCGCGCTGCGCTTCGGCGATTTCGCGGGCGGTCATGTCGTCGGCAATCTCGGCCCGGCATTGCTGGGCGAGCGCGCTTCCGGAAAGCGCCGCGAGGTTGAACCATTTGTGCGCTTCGATGAGGTCGATATCGACCCCGTCACTGCCCGTCGAATAAGCGACGCCAAGCTCGTACAGCGCGTTGACATTGCCCATCGCCGCATCGGCGATGCGTGTGTCGATCAGAAACGCCGCGGACTTGAGGCTGTGTGCCATTGTGCCGTCCCCTTTTTCAGCGGGAACCATGCTGCGCGATTAGATGAAAAGAATTGGTTAACGCCGAATTTGCCCTGGCGCGCGACGGGCGCCGCCGGGCCACGACGAAAGTGCGGTCAGCGCGGATCGACCGCCAGATTGTCGATCAGCCGCGTGTTGCCGATCTTCGCCGCGGCGAGCAGCCGCGCCGGGCGGTCGAGCGTGGCCACGGTCGCGAAGCTCTCCGCGTCGCGCAGGGCGACATAGTCGATCGGGTCGAACCCCGCCGCCGCCAGCCGCTCCGTCGCCTTCGCCAGCGCCTCGGCCACGTCGCCGCCGTCGATCATCGCCTGCGCCGCCTCGCCCAAGGCGCGCGGCAGGGCGCGGGCCGCCAGCCGTTCCTCGTCGGTCAGGTAGATGTTGCGCGAAGATAGCGCGAGGCCATCCGCGTCGCGCTGGGTCGGCACGCCGACGATCTCGACCGGCAGTTCGAGCGCCGCGACCATCTGCCGGATCACCAGCAATTGCTGATAATCCTTCTCCCCGAACACGGCGATGTCGGGCTTCACCTGATCGAACAGCCGCGCCACCACGGTCGCGACGCCGTCAAAATGGCCGGGCCGGGAATCGCCGTCGAGGCCGGAGGCGGCCGGACCCGCTCTGATCGTCGCCGCCGGCCCGTCCGGATACATGGTTTCCACTTCGGGCAGCCACAGGATCGCCACGTCGGCCGCGCTCAGCAATTGCGCATCGCTCGCTTCGCGCCGGGGATAGCGGCTCAGATCCTCGTTCGCGCCGAACTGGGTCGGGTTGACGAAGATGGAGACGACGACATGGGTCGCGCGCCGCCGCGCTTCCTCGACCAGGGCCATATGGCCGGCATGGAGCGCGCCCATGGTCGGCACCATCGCCACCGTGGCGCCACCGACGCGCAAATGCGCAAGGGCAGCGCGAAGCTCGCCTTCATCACGGATGATTTGCACGGCCTACCGGGCTCCTCTAGAGGCTGGGAACGGCCAGCGGGGGGCTCCTTTGAGCGCGCGAAGCCGCCGAATCAAGTCGTTGAAGGAATCGCTAAGTCCATGGCCGGCGGCCGACCACATATCATCGTCTTCGCCAACGAGAAGGGCGGCACCGGCAAGTCCACCACCGCGGTCCACACTGCGGTGGCGCTCGCCGCGTCTGGCAAGAAGGTCGGCGCGCTCGATCTCGACACGCGCCAGCGGACCTTGGGCCGCTATCTCGACAATCGCGCCGCCACCCAGCGCCGCATTCTCGTGCCGCTGCCGATGGTCGATTACGACACGTTCGATCCGGCCAAGGGCGAGCCGATCGAGGACGCGGTCGCGCGGATCGCGGCCGATGCCGACGTGGTGGTGATCGACACGCCCGGCCGTGACGACGATCATGCCCGCGCGGTGATGGCGATGGCCGACACGCTGGTCACGCCGATCAACGACAGCTTCGTCGATCTCGATCTGATCGGCGAGGTCGATGCCGAAACCTACAAGGTCCGCCGCCCGAGCTTCTATGCCGAGGTCGTTTGGAAGAGCCGCACGCAGCGCGCCAAGACCCACGGCGCCAGCGTCGATTGGGTGGTGCTGCGCAACCGGCTCCAGCATGTCGAGGCGAAGAATATGCGCCGCGTCGCCGATGCGCTGGGCGACCTTTCCCGCCGCGTCGGCTTCCGCGTCATTCCCGGCCTCGGCGAGCGCGTCATCTACCGCGAGCTTTTCCCCAAGGGCCTGACCCTGATCGATCTGCCCCATATCGGCGAGGCGAGCATCGCCCACGTCGCCGCGCGGCAGGAATTGCGCGAAATGGTCGCGGGCCTCGATCTGCCCGCCGACGAAAGCGCACCGCTCAGGGCAGCCGCCGGCTGATGCCGCTACTTCTCGCCGCGCTCGGCCTCGTGCTGGTCTGGGCCTGGTGGAGCGGGCGGTTGAAAGGCGCGTCGCTGGACGATGCGATCGCGCTGGCGGTGTTCCTGCTGGGCCTCAGGTTCCTGACCACCGGCAAGGTGCTGAT
Organism: Pseudomonadota bacterium; assembly: GCA_023424095.1. GTDB lineage: Bacteria > Pseudomonadota > Alphaproteobacteria > Sphingomonadales > Sphingomonadaceae > Allosphingosinicella. The sequence continues at coordinate 22,571 of JAFAEG010000090.1, forward strand.
CGGCGCGGGGCTGATGGCGGGCGGGGTGCTCTACGGCGCCTTCCGCCGCGGCCGCTTCGCGCGCACCGGCATGCCGCTGGACGACGCCCGCCGGCTACTTGGCGTCGCCGACGATGCCGATGCCGATGCGATCCGCGCCGCCCACCGCCGCCTGATCGCCAAGGTCCATCCCGATGCCGGCGGCTCGGAAGAATTGGCGCAGCGGATCAACGCCGCGCGCGACGCCTTGATCGCCGACGCGGCGCGCACATCTTCGCGCAAGAGCGGCCCTCTTCGCTAGGTTTACGGAGTCCCCGACAATGCATCTCTTTCACCCGACCGCCTTGCGCGAATATGACATCCGCGGCGTGATCGGGAAGACGCTCGGCCCGGACGACGCCCGCGCCATCGGCCGCAGCTTCGGAACGATCGTGAAGCGCTCGGGCGGCGCCAAGGTCGCCGTCGGCTATGACGGCCGCGAAAGCTCGCCGGTGCTGGAAGCCGCTTTGGTCGAAGGGCTGAACGCCGCCGGGATCGACGCGGTCCGCATCGGCCTGGGGGCGACCCCGATGCTTTATTACGCCGAAGCCGTGCTGGACGTGGACGGCGGCATCATGATCACCGGCAGCCACAATCCGCCCGATTATAACGGCTTCAAGATGGTGCTTCGCCATGGCCCCTTTTTCGGCGCCGACATCCAGAAATTGGGCGAAATGGCCGCGGCAGGCGATTGGGAAAGCGGCACTGGCGGCAGCGAGCAGGTCGAGATGCTCGACCGCTACGTCGACCGGCTCGTGCAGGGTTTTGACGGCCCGGCGCTGAAGATTGGCTGGGATGCCGGCAATGGCGCCGCCGGGCCCGCGCTGGCGAAACTGGTCGGCAAGCTGCCCGGCGAGCATCACACGCTCTACACCGACGTCGACAGCGCCTTCCCGAACCACCATCCCGATCCGACGGAGGAGAAGAATCTCGAGGATCTGCGGGCCCTGGTGCTCGAAAAGGGCCTCGACCTCGGCATCGCCTTTGACGGCGACGGCGACCGGATCGGCGCGATCGACGGCACCGGCCGGGTGATCTGGGGCGATCAATTGCTTTCCATCCTCGCCGAACCGGTGCTGAGCGAACTGCCCGGCGCGACCATCATCGGCGACGTGAAGGCCAGCCAGGCGCTCTACGACCGGATCGGCGAGCTGGGCGGCACGCCGCTGATGTGGAAGACCGGGCACAGCCACATCAAGAAGAAGATGAAGGATGTCGGCAGCCCGCTCGCCGGCGAGATGAGCGGCCACATCTTCTTCAGCCATAATTATTACGGCTATGACGACGCGCTCTATTCCGGCGTCCGCCTGATCGAGGCGCTGGGCCGGATCGGCAAGCCGCTCGATCAGCTGCGCGACGAAATGCCGGCGATGGTCAACACGCCGGAGATGCGCTTCCAGGTCGACGAGAGCCGCAAGTTCGCCGCGGTCGAGGAAGTGCTCGCGCGGCTGGAAGCGGACGGCGCCGACGTCAACCGCACCGATGGCGCGCGGGTGAACACGCCCGACGGCTGGTGGCTGCTGCGCGCCTCCAACACGCAGGACGTGCTGGTCGCCCGCGCCGAAGGCAAGGACGAGGCCGCCCTCGCCCGCCTGGTCGCACAGATCGACGATCAGCTCGCCAAATCCGGCATCGAGCGCGGCCCGCAGGCGGGGCATTGATGCGGCACCGTCATTCCAGCGAAAGCTGGAATCCCATTGCCTTCCCGAAGCGGCAAGAAAGTGAGATGCCAGCTTCCGCTGGCATGACGTGGAAGATGGACCGACGATGAAGTTTCACCCCGAAGCGGCGTTCTTTTCCGTCGTCTGGATGGCCGTGGCGATCACGGGCTTCATCCTCGAAGGCTTCATCGCCGGCGCATTGCTCAGCCTCGGCATCCTCGCCATCCTCGGCCCGACCAGCGCCGCGATCATCTCGAAGACCGACGATTTCGCCCTCGAACGCACCGTCCGCTGGTCGATCCTGATCGGCGCGGGCGCATTGCTGGCGCTGGTGCACGCGCTCGGACGCTAGTCGTCCTCATCCTCATACCCCACCAGGTTCAGCTCCCGCGCCTTGATCTGGTGGGTCATGCACCAATGCTTCAGCGCGTCCTCGCGGCCGTGGGTGATCCACACTTCCTTCGGCGCGATCTCGCGGATGGTGGCGGTCAGTTCGTCCCAATCGGCATGATCGGACATGATCAAAGGCATCTCCACCAGCCGCTGCCGTGCGCGCTGGCGCACCCGCATCCAGCCTGACGCCATCGCCGTGATCGGATCGGGCAGCCGCCGCGACCAGCGGTCGTTCAGCGCACCCGGCGGGGCGATGACGATATGGCCCTTCAACTCATCCTTCGTCGCGTCAGTCGCGGGGCGCAATTCTCCCAGTTCCACGCCCAGCTCGACATAGAGGTCGCACAAACGCTGCAGCGCGCCGTGAATGTAGATCGGCGCGTCATGCCCCCGCGCCCGCACCTCCGCGATCAGCCGTTGCGCCTTGCCGAGCGCATAGGCGCCGACCAGCACGCAGCGCTCCGGATTGTCCGCCAGCCGCGCCAGCAATTTGTCCACTTCGTCGGTCGTCGCCGGATGACGGAAGACCGGCAGCCCGAAGGTCGCCTCGGTGATGAAGATGTCGCACGGCACCGGCTGGAACGGCGCGCAGGTCGGGTCCGGGCGGCGCTTATAGTCGCCCGACACCACCACCCGCTCGCCTTTATGCTCCAGCACGATCTGCGCGGAGCCGAGCACATGGCCGGCGGGCACGAAGCTGACATCGACCTCACCCACCCGAAGGCATTCGCCATAGGCCACCGGCCGCGCGCTCTGCTGGCCGTAGCGGACGTCCATGATCGCCAGCGTCTCCGGCGTCGCATAGACTTCTTCATGACCGCCGCGGGCGTGGTCGGCATGGCCGTGCGTCACCAAAGCGCGCGCCTTGGGCTGCGAGGGGTCGACCCACGCGTCCGCCGCCGGGATGTAAACTCCCTCCGGATGCGGTTCGATCCAGGAACCAAGCCGAGCCATAAATGCTATATGGGCAAGCGGCCCTCCAGGGCCAAGCGGACCGGAAGGAAAGCGTCATGGACTTCAGCGGACTGAGTTGGGTGACGATCACCGTCATCGGCGGCGCCGGCTTTGCGATCATCATCGCCATCGCGGCGATGCGCAACCGGGTGACGAAGGAGACGGAGGAACGCAGCGAGAAGGCCACGCACGAACTCTATGAAGAAGAGGATCGCGCCCATCAGGACCGCAGCGACAGCCATTTCTAGGCCGGGGGAGCAGGTCTTTCTTGCCGGCGCGCCGCGACCCAGCCGCCCGCCCAGGCTGCGGCGAGCTTCGTCAGCCAGGACAGGGCCAGCGCGCCCATTGACGGCCAGCTGTTTCCGGCTGCGGACAGAGCGAGATCGAGCCCGACATAGGTCAGCGCCGGAATGAGCGCGGCAAGCATCGGCCGCCCGCCCCGCGCCGCCATCCAGCCCGCGCCGAACAGCAGGGGCAGCCCCGCGACGATCGCCGCGAGCGGCGCGACACGCTGGCCGTAAGCCTGATAATGGGCTCCATCATGACCGGGCGCGATCGCGACAGAATAGAGCAGCACCCACAAAGCGGCGGCGGCGGCGACGAGCAACATCGCCGCGACGCCGAGCATGATGCCGCGGACAATGACCCCTCGTTCCATGCCGCCAGCCTAGGAGAAGCGGCCGGACCCGGCAACGCCCTCCCGCCCCGCATCGCCGCCTGGTTTGCGCGGCGCGGCTGGGCCCCCCGTCGTCATCAACTCGACATGCTCGCGGCCGGCCGTGCAGGGCACAGCGTCCTGCTCGTCGCCGCCACCGGCGCGGGCAAGACGCTCGCCGGGTTCCTGCCGACGTTGGTGGATTTGCTGGAGCCGCATGAAGGCCTCCACACCCTCTACATCTCCCCGCTCAAGGCGCTCGCGGTGGACGTGCAGCGCAACCTCGTCACCCCGATCGAGGAAATGGGCCTGCCGCTCAGGGTCGAGACCCGCACCGGCGACACGCCCGCCGACCGCAAGGCGCGACAACGGACCAACCCGCCGCACATCCTGCTCACCACCCCGGAATCGCTCAGCCTGCTGCTCACCCACCCCGACAGCACGCAGCTCTTCGCCGGGCTGAAGACCGTCGTCGTCGACGAGATCCACGCCTTCGCCACCCAGAAACGCGGCGACCTGCTCGCTTTGGGCCTGTCGCGCCTCGAAGCGCTGGCGCCGGGCCTGCGCCGCGTCGGCCTCAGCGCCACCGTCGCCGATCCGGACGGCTATCGCGCCTGGCTCGCGCCGCATGGCGAGATGGATTCGGTCGATCTGGTGATCGGCGATCCCGGTGCGGAGCCCGACATCGCGATCATGCTGCCGGACGATGACCGGATCCCCTGGTCCGGCCATTCCGGCCGCTGGGCCACCCACCACGTCATGCGGCAGATCGAGCGGCACAAGACCAGCCTGGTCTTCTGCAACACGCGCGGCCTGTGCGAGCTCATGTTCCAGGATCTGTGGACCGTGAACGAAAACGGCCTGCCGATCGGCATCCATCATGGCAGCCTGTCGGTCGAGGCGCGGCGCAAGGTCGAGGCGGCGATGGCCGAGGGCAAGTTGCGCGCCCTAGTCTGCACCTCCTCGCTCGACCTCGGCATCGACTGGGGCGATGTCGACCTGGTCATGCAGATGGGCGCGCCGAAAGGCTCGTCGCGTCTCTTGCAGCGGATCGGCCGCGCCAATCACCGGCTGGACGAGCCTTCGGAAGCCATCCTCGTCCCCGGCAACCGCTTCGAATATCTGGAGGCCCGCGCCGCACTGGATGCGGTCGAAGAAGGCGCGCTCGACCCCGATGCCTTCCGCCCCGGCGCGCTCGACGTGCTCGCCCAGCACGTCATGGCCGTGGCCTGCGCGGGGCCGTTCGACGAAGCCGAATTGCTCGCCGAAATCGCCGCCGCCGCGCCTTATGCGGGCCTCACGGCGGAGCTGTTCGCCAACATTTTGAGCTTCATCGAAAGCGGCGGCTATGCCCTGCGCGCCTATGACAAGTTCAAGCGCCTGCGCCGCAATGCGGACGGCAAATGGCAGGTCACCAGCCCGAAATTCATCCAGCAGCATCGCGAAAATGCCGGCATCATCGTCGAGGCGCCCGCGCTCAACGTCCGCTTCCGGAACGGCCGCAAGCTTGGCACGGTGGAGGAATATTTCGCCTCCACGCTTTCGGTCGGCGACACCTTCCATTTCGCCGGCCTGACGCTGGAGGTCGAGCGGATCGACACGCCCGAGCTGATCGTGAAGGCGACCACCCGCCCGGCGCGAATCCCAACCTATGTCGGCCTGCGCATGGCGATGACGACGCACCTCGCCGACCGCGTCCGCCATTTCCTCGCCGAGCCGGAAACCTGGCAGCGTTTCCCCGACGACGTGCGCGAATGGCTGGAGGTGCAGCAGCGCCGCTCATTGCTGCCGCAGCCGGACCAATTGCTGGTCGAGACCTTCCCGCACGAGGGCCGCCACTACATGCTGCTCTACAGTTTCGAAGGCTGGAACGCGCACCAGTCGCTGGGCATGCTGATCACCCGGCGGATGGAGAGCGCCGGCCTGAAACCGCTCGGCTTCGTCAGCAACGATTACGCCCTCGCCGTCTATGGCCTGGAGGAGATTGCCGACCCCGCCGCCTTGCTCTCCCCCGACATCCTCGAGGAGGAATTCGTCGACTGGGTGCAGGGCTCAAACCTGCTGAAACGCGCCTTCCGCGAGGTCGCGATCATCGGCGGGCTGGTCGAGCGCCAGCAGCTCGGCAAGCGCAAGTCGGGGCGCCAGGTCACTTTCTCCACCGACCTGATCTACGACGTGCTGCGCCGCTACGAGCCCGATCATCTGCTCCTGCGCGCCGCTTGGGACGACGCCCGCGCCCGCCTGACCGACGTCGCGCGCCTTGGCGATCTGGTCGAGCGCGCCGCCAGCACCCTGGTCCATGCGAAGCTCGACCGAGTCTCGCCGCTTGCCGTGCCGTCGCTCGTCCTGATCGGCCGCGAAGCCGTCCCCGCCGGCCTCGCCGACGACGAATTGCTGATCGAGGCGGAAAGCCTCGCCCGGGTGGCGATGGCCGAGGATTGAGCGTCAGCGCGCCTGCGTCCGGGTCTGCCAATAGCCGCGCGTATCCTCGACGATCGGCGCCCGCACCACGATTGCCCCGCCGCGCTCGAAGCGGAAGGTCAGCACCACCTCCTGCCCGGCGACGAGCGGCCCACTCAGCGCCATCATCATCACGTGCAGATCACTGCCCGGCCGGACCTCCAGCTTCCCATCCGCCGGGACGACCCAGGCCGGGTCCCGCGACATGCCATTGCCGCTCGGGCCGCGCACGATCCGGTGCAATTCGATCCGGCTGCTGCAAGCGCACTCGACGGCCAGCAGCCGGTCCCAGGGCGCCGCGAAGATCAAAGCATAAGCCGCGCTATCCTCTCCCGCCGGCGCCGCCGCCGCGACCGAGAGGGTGATCTGCGGCGCCGGCGGATCGGCCACGAGCAAAGCGAGTGCGGCGAGAAACGGGCTCATGCCGCCGCTTCCCACGCCTGGCGCAACCACACGGCCACGTCGTCGTCGACCTGCGCGACCTCGCTCAGCCGCACCCGGTGAGTCACCATCGCATTCCACGATCCCGCCGCTTCGAGCCGCCCCGCGGGCGCGACGCCCTTCAGCGTCAGGCCGAGATCGACACGGGTCGCGGTCGACGGCTGGACCAGGCCGAACTGCTTGGCCCGGCGCAGGCTGACATAGCCCTTCTTTGGCGCCAGCTCGACCGCGCCAAGCCGGTCCACCAGCGCCATCACCGCATCGTGGATCGGCCGCACCGCCGCCTTCGGCCCCGCAAACATCGCCGCCAGCAACGCCTCGTCGCCGATCGAGCCGGCATCGCTGCCCAGCGCCTTGTGCGCGACCAGATTGGCGTGGCCATGGCCCAGGCCGTGCTCCGCCTTCAGCCAGTCGACCAGGGGCTTGTGCCGTTCGTGCCCGCTGCCCCGCGCATCGGCCAGCCAGGCGTCGAAGCCGCGTCCGGTCTTCGCCTCGAAATTCTCGATCATCTTCGCGGTTTCGGCGGCAGGATCGGGCATGAGTCGTTTCCCCACAAGGCGACTTGATTGAACTCTCAACCAAGCGCTTCGTCAAGTCCATTTGAACGATCGTTCAATCGCTTGCCCTTGTATCTGCCGCCACCCTTGCCGCATGCAGTCCCGACACTTGCGAAAGGCTGTTCATGCGCGTCCTCGTTTCCGCCGGGCTTTCTCTCCTCGCCATCGCCACCCCGGCGCTCGCCCAGCCGACACCCGACATCACCCCCGAGGACCGGCTGATCCACGATCAGATGCTGGTGCTCGACACCCATCTCGACATCCCGTCGCGCTTCGCTTCCGGCTGGGATTTCGGCCAGCGCCACGAATATTTTCAGGATCACACCCAGACCGATCTGCCGCGCATGGCCGAGGGCGGATTGGATGGCGGCTTCTTCGTCATCTATACCGGCCAGGGCGAGCTGACCCCGGCCGGCTATGCTTCGGCCCGCGACCGGGCGCTTCTGCGCGCCACCGAAATCCACCGCATGATCGGCCAGAATCGCGACCGCATCGTGCTGGCGACGACCGCCGACGATGCCGAAGCCGCCTGGCGCGCCGGCAAGGCCTTCGCCTTCCTGTCGATCGAAAATAGCTGGCCGCTGGGCGAAGACCTCACCCTGCTTGAGACCTTCAGCAAGCTCGGCGTCACCATGGCCGGGCCCGTGCACAGCCGCGACAACCAGCTCGCCGATTCCACCACCGGCCAGAACACCAACGGCGGTCTCAGCCCGCTCGGCCGGCAGTGGGTGGCGGAGATGAACCGGCTCGGCCTGCTGATCGATGTCAGCCACTCGTCCGACGCCGCTTTCGATCAGATGCTTCAGCTCTCGCGCGTGCCGATCATCGCCTCCCATTCCGGCCCCAAGGCGCTGCGCGATCATCCCCGCAATCTGGACGACGACCGGATGCGCGCGCTCGCCCGCGCCGGCGGCGTGATGTTCCTGAACAGCCTGTTCCTCGCCCCGCACGACACCTCGCCCGAACGCTCGGCGATCGAGCGGCGGCAGGCGAATTGGGCGAACCTCAACGCTGCCGAGCGCCGCGAAGTCGTCGCCGAGCTGGCCCGGGTCGAGGCCCGCCGGCCGTTCAACGACGCCACGTTCGAAACCTACATGCAGGCCTTGCTCCACTCGATCCGCGTGATGGGCGCCGACCATGTCGGCCTCGGCGCCGATTGGGACGGCGGCGGCGGCGTGCAGGGTTATGAGGACATTACCCGCCTCCCCCGAGTCACCGCGCGCCTGCGCCGCGAAGGGATTAGCGAGGCCGACATCGCCAAGATCATGGGCGGCAATCTGTTGCGCGTCCTGCGTCTGGCCCAGGCAGGCGCGGAGCGGCGGAGCGAATAAGCATGGCAGGCGAGGATTTGGGGCAGAACAGGCGCCTGGACGAAGTCGAACGGCTTCAGGACCTGCTCGACCAGGCGCCGAGCTTCATGGCCGTGATCGGCCGCGACCGCCGCTTCTACCTCGCCAACCGCGCCTATCGCGACATGCTGGACCGCGCCGAGGTGGTCGGCGCCGATTTCGACGAGATCTTCCCGCCATCCGCCTTCCCGGAGGCCCTGCCGGCGCTGCTCGGCATCTTCGAAAGCGGCAAGGCGATCGAGGTCGAGAATCGCCGCTTCGTCTTCCCCCCGATCGGCGGCAGGCCCGCCAATGATCTGACGCTCGATTTTATCGCCCAGCCGATTGTCGAACATGGCCATGTCATCGCCGTGTTCGTGGCCGGGACCGATGTCACCGCCCGCTATCGTGCCGAGCGGCAGCTGCGCGAGAGCGAGGCGCGCTTCCGCCTGATTGCCGATTCCGCGCCCGTGCCGATGTGGGTCAGCAAGGCTGACCGCACCCGCAGCTTCGTCAACAAGGCCTATGCCGATTTCCTCGGCCTGCCATATGCCGAGGCCGCAGCGCTGGACTGGCGGGAGATCCTGCATCCCGACGATTTCGAGCGCATCGTGCAGGAATCTGTCGCCGGGGAAGCGAGCCTGCAGCCCTTCTTCCTGGAGGCCCGTTTCCGCGACGGCGATGGACAATGGCATTGGCTGCGCTCCCGCTCGCAGCCGCGGCTCGGGCCCGACGGCAGCTGCGAAGGCTTTATCGGCGTCGCCCACGACATCACCGCCGCCAAGGAGGCCGAGATCGCGCTTGAGCAGCGCGTCGCCGAGCGCACGGCCGAATTGCAGACGGCGGTCGAACAATTGCAGCGCGAGGTCGCGGACCGCGAGCGGGCGGAGGACGCGCTTCGCCAGGCCCAGAAGATGGAGGCGGTCGGCCAGCTGACCGGCGGCATCGCCCACGATTTCAACAATCTGCTCACCCCGGTGATCGGCGGGCTGGAAATGGTGGTCGGCCATCTCGCCGAACCGCGCCTGCGCCGGCTGGGCGAAGGCGCCCTGGAATCGGCCCGCCGCGGCGCCAAGCTCGCGACCCAATTGCTCGCTTTCTCGCGCGTCCAGCGAATCGCCATGACCCCGGTCGATGTGAACCAGGTGATCGCCAATATGGGCCAGATATTGCGCCACGCGATCGGCCCGCGCATCGCCACCGCCACCGTGCTCGATCCCGACGCCGGACACGCTTTGTGCGACGCCAACCAGCTCGAAAACTCCATCCTGAACCTGTCCATCAACGCCCGCGACGCCATGCCCGATGGCGGCCGCCTGACCGTTTCGACCCAGGTGATCGACGCGCCGGAAGAGCCCGATCTGGCCGCCGGCCGCTATGTCCGCATCTCGATCGAGGATGACGGCCAGGGCATGCCGCCCGAAGTGCTGGAGCGCGCGCTCGAGCCCTTCTTTTCCACCAAGCCCGTCGGCAAGGGCACCGGCCTCGGCCTTGCCCAGGTCTATGCCATCGCCCGCCAGTCCGGCGGCACTGTGCGCATCGACAGCCGCGAGGGCGAAGGCGCGCGGATCGACATGTTCCTGCCCCAGGTTTCGGCCACGGGCGAGGCGATCGCCTCGCGGCCGCCCAAACGGGTCCAGCCCGCCGCCCGCATCGCCGCCATCGCTTTGGTCGATGACGATCCCGAGGTCCGCACCTTCCTGACCGACGCGCTGGCCGAACTCGGCCACATCGTCACCGCGTTCGACAGCGGCCCCGCCTGCCTCGCCGCGCTGGATACGGTCGAGGCCGACCTGTTCCTGATCGATTTCGCCATGCCCGGAATGAACGGGGCGGAGCTGGCCGAACAGCTCCGCGCGCGCCGCCCCGGACAGCGCATCGCCTTCGTCACCGGCTATGCCGAAACGGACAGCCTGCTGTCCGATGCCTGCGCCGATCTGCCCGTGCTGCGCAAGCCGTTCAGCCTTTCCGAACTCGCCGCCTTGATCGAGAGCGAAACGATTCCCACCTGATCCCCGGCGCGACGAACGCGCCGCCCAGCAAGACCAAGTCGCTAAGCAAATCCTCCGTCGCGCCGTTGTCAGGCTCGGTCGCGGCATGAATGCACGACAACGGGCAATTCAGCATGGGTTGATCGCCGCCTCGGCAAAAGGTGCTCGAGGCGATTGGAGCGAAGGCAATGAGCAAGGCAAAATCGATCCTGATGAACCCGTACCTGCTGGGTATGAATGGTTTCGTCGCGGGCGCCTTGCTGCTCTGGGCCAATCCGCAGATCAGCCAGCAGGCCAATCCGCCCGTGCCGACCTCGACCGTGCAGATGGTCCCCCCGGTTTCGTAACAAACTCCCGTCATTCCAGCGAAAGCTGGAATCTCAGTTTTCTTGCGGACAGTCGGTACAAGGCAAAGAGATTCCAGCTTTCGCTGGAATGACGTGAGTGGCCCTTGAGCCCCCCGATCCCCACGCTATAGCGCGGCCATGGTTCGCTTTTCGTTCTGTGGGCATGATCTGATCGCGCTGCCGCAAGGCGCGTTGTTCTGGCCGGCGCGGCGCGCCTTGCTGGTCGCCGATCTGCACCTCGAAAAGGCCAGCTGGTTCGCCCGCGGGGGCCAGATGTTGCCGCCTTATGACAGCATCGCCACCCTCGCCGATCTCACCACCCTCGCCGCCTCCGTGGCGCCGGAGGAAATCTGGTGCCTGGGCGACAGTTTCCACGACACGGGCGGCTGCGAGCGGCTCCCCGAACGCGCCTGCGAAGCGCTCGCCGCCCTTACCAGCGCCCATCGCTGGACCTGGATTACTGGCAATCACGATCCAATCGTCCCCGCCATCGTCGGCGGCGAGGCGATCGCCGAAGTCGAACTCGACGGCCTGATCCTTCGCCACGAAGCCGATCCCCGCGATCCGCGCCCGGAACTCTCCGGCCATTTCCACCCGAAACTGCGCATCCATCGCCGCGGCCGACTCGTCTCGCGCCGCTGCTTCGTGATGAGCGAAAGCAAGCTCATCCTCCCCGCCTTCGGCGCCCTGACCGGTGGCCTGGAAGCCGACCACCCCGAAATCCTCCGCGCCGTCGGCCCCGGCGCCGAGGCTTTGGTCCCCTTGAGCGACCGTCTCCTCCGCTTCCCCGTCGCGGCCTGAGCAGCGGCATCCATTGTTGACCGATTGTCAAAGACTCGGCCTCATTGCTTACGGGAGCAAAGGGGACGAGCGGTGAAAAGAGCGCGGGAACCGGCCAAATCGCCGCTCCGTCATGCGGAACTCAAGGAGAAGCAGCGGCGGCTGCGGGACGGCTTTCCGATCGCCCTCACCCTGCGCACCCACCGCGGCGTCAGCTGGCTTCAGCGCGCCGAGCGGGAGACTGACGATCTGGACGTGCGCTTCATCCTGCTGTGGGTCGGCTTCAACGCCGCCTATGCCAGCGATATCGAAACGGACATGGGCGGCGAGCGCGACCGCTTCCGGGCCTTCTTCGCCAATCTGATCGCGCTCGATCCCGATCAGCGCGTTTACGACATCGTGTGGCAGCGTTTTCCGAACGAAATCCGGCTGCTGCTGAACAACCGCTATGTGTTCGCGCCCTTCTGGGCGCACCATAACGGCCAGCCAGGTCAAGCGGACTGGGCCGATCGCCTCGCCTCAGGTCAGCGCGCCGTCGCGGCCGCCATCGCGTCGCGGGACACGCCTCGCATCCTGTCGATCATTTTCGACCGTCTCTACGTCCTGCGGAATCAGATCGTCCACGGCGGCGCGACCTGGAACAGCGCAGCCAACCGCGATCAGGTCCGCGACGGCGCGGCAGTGCTGGGATGGCTGCTTCCGACCTTCCTGGACATCATGATGGATCATCCCGAACATGCTTGGGACATGCCATATTACCCGGTGGTGGAATGACGATCGGTCTCGCCCAGCCCAAGCCGCGCCTCACGCATGACGAAGCCGCCTTTCTGCGCAGCCATAGCATTGCCAGACGATGGGTGTTCGACGCCTCTCCATTCTGGTTCGACAGCCGGGCCAGCTGCGTACGGACGATGAACGACTTCACGACCTTTTTGATGGTGGGGTGGAGAGAATACGACGATAGCTGCGTCGATCACCGCCACCGCCTCTACAACCGCGATGGTCGGTGTGTACAATGTCGACCAGACAAACTCGATTGGCTGAAACGGCGCCTATTAAAGGGTTTCGTCTATATCGCTTCATCGCAGACGGGCGGGCTGCTCAAAATCGGGTACACGGCCGACTGGCGCTTGCGAGAATGGGAGTTGTCTTGGCACGACCGGGTCGCGGACCAGACCGACTGGAAGATCCGTTCCCCGTTCGAAACTATGGCGGCAGGCGTTTTCGAAACCAAGCTCCACCGCCGCCTTGCCCACCACAATGTGCCGAGCACCACCAACCGCTACGGCGTGGTCCGCGCATGCAACGAGGTTTTTGGCTGCGCCTATCGCACCGCGCGACAGCATCTCAATATCGAGCGCGCGGAGAACGCGGCGCTCTACCTCGGTCTCGCGATCAATCCGTCGTAGCTGCGCCTTGGCGATCGGATGACCGCGCCTTCCCAACCGCACCCGTCTATGCTTTAGCGCCGCCGACTCTTTTTCCCGCACCTGCGAAGGACTCGCCTTTCCCCATGAACATCCACGAATATCAGGCCAAGGAATTGCTCGCGAAGTTCGGCGTGCCCGTTCCCGCCGGTTTTGCCGCGCTCAGCGTCGAGGAAGCGGTCGCCGCCGCTCGCCAGCTCCCCGGCCCGCTCTATGTCGTCAAGGCGCAGATCCACGCCGGCGGCCGCGGCAAGGGCAAGTTCAAGGAATTGGGCCCCGACGCCAAGGGCGGCGTCCGCCTCGCCCGCACCGAGGACGAGGTCCGCGCCGCCGCGACCGAGATGCTCGGCAACACCCTCGTCACCATCCAGACCGGCGATGCCGGCAAGCAGGTGAACCGGCTCTACGTTACCGACGGCGTCGACATCGCCAAGGAATTCTATCTGGCTCTGCTCGTCGATCGCGACACCGGCCGGATCGCCTTCGTCGTCTCGACCGAGGGCGGCATGGACATCGAGGCGGTCGCCCACGACACGCCCGAGAAGATTCAGACCTTCACCGTCGATCCCGCCACCGGCTTCCAGCCGCATCACGGCCGCGCCGTCGCCAAGGCGCTCGGTCTTCAGGGCGACCTCGCCAAGCAGGCGCAGAATGTCGCCGCGAAACTCTACGACGCCTTCCTCGGCACCGATGCCTCGCAGATCGAGATCAACCCGCTCGCGGTCACCGATGCCGGCGAATTGCTGGTGCTCGACGCCAAGGTCGGCTTCGATTCCAACGCCATGTTCCGCCACAAGGATCTGATGGAGCTTCGCGACGAGACCGAAGAGGACCCGATGGAGATCGAGGCATCACGCTTCGACCTCGCCTACATCAAGCTCGACGGCAATATCGGCTGCATGGTCAACGGCGCCGGTCTCGCCATGGCTACGATGGACATCATCAAGCTCAATGGCGCCTTCCCGGCCAATTTCTGCGACGTCGGCGGCGGCGCCTCCAAGGAAAAGGTCACCGCAGCGTTCAAGATCATCCTCTCTGATCCGGCGGTCGAGGGCATCCTCGTCAACATCTTCGGCGGCATCATGCGCTGCGACATCATCGCCGACGGCATCGTCGCCGCCGCGCGCGAGGTGAACATCAAGGTTCCGCTCGTCGTCCGCCTCGAAGGCACGAACGTGAACGAGGGCAAGGCGATCCTCGCCGATTCCGGCCTCGCCATCGTCCCCGCCGACGATCTGGGCGACGCCGCCCGCAAGATCGTCGCCGCGGTGAAGGAACCGGTCGCGGCTTGACGGCCGCGGATTTAGTTAGCAAGCGTACGGAATATCCGCCTCGCGCGGCGCAGTGAATGGAGAGATGAGATGAAGATCCTCGTCCCCGTCAAACGGGTACTCGACTATAATGTGAAGCCGCGCGTGAAGGCGGATGGCAGCGGCGTCGATCTCGCCAACGTCAAGATGAGCATGAACCCGTTCGACGAGATTGCGGTCGAGGAAGCGATCCGCCTCAAGGAAAAGGGCGCGGCGACCGAGATCGTCGCCGTGTCCGTCGGCCCGGCCAAGGCGCAGGAGACGCTGCGCACCGCTCTCGCGATGGGCGCCGACCGCGCCATCCACGTGCAGACCGACGACGAAGTCGAGCCGCTCGCCGTCGCCAAGATCCTGAAGGCGATCGCCGACGAGGAAGGCCCGGGCCTCATCATCCTCGGCAAGCAGGCGATCGACGACGATTCCAACCAGACCGGCCAGATGCTCGGCGCGCTCCTCAATTGGGGCCAGGGCACCTTCGCCTCCAAGGTCGAAATCGACGGCTCCTCGGTCAGCGTCACCCGCGAGGTCGATGGCGGCCTCGAGACGGTGAAGCTCAACACCCCGGCGATCGTCACCACGGACCTTCGCCTGAACGAGCCGCGCTACGCGACCCTGCCGAACATCATGAAGGCCAAGTCCAAGCCGCTCGCGGCCAAGAGTCCGGCCGATTATGGCGTCGACACCGCCCCGCGCCTCACCATCACCAATGTCGTCGAGCCCGCCAAGCGCTCCGCCGGCATCAAGGTCGGCTCGGTCGACGAGCTGATCGCCAAGATCAAGGAAACGGGAGTCATCGCATGAGCGTCGCGCTTGTTCTGGTCGAGCATGAAGGCGGCGCCATCAAGGACGCCACCCTTTCCGCCGTCACCGCCGCCGCGCAGCTGGGCGAAGTCCATGCTCTGGTCGCAGGCCAGGGCGTCGGCGCCGTCGCCGATGCTGCCGCCAAGATCGCCGGCGTGACCAAGGTCCACGTCGCCGACGACGCGGCCTACGCCCACAATCTGGCCGAGAATGTCGCCCCGGTCGCCGCCGCGATCGTGAAGGATCATTGCGATTATCTGGTCGCCCCCGCGACCACGACCGGCAAGAATATCGCCCCGCGCGTCGCCGCTCTACTCGACGTGATGCAGGTCTCCGACATCCTCAGCGTCGAGGCGCCGGACACCTTCACCCGCCCGATCTACGCCGGCAACGCGATCGCGACGGTCAAGTCGTCGGACGCCAAGAAGGTGTTGACCGTGCGCGGCACCGCCTTCGCCAAGGCATCGGCCGAAGGCGGCAGCGGCAGCGTCGAAGCCTGGTCCCAGGGCGGCGGCGACGCCGGTCTCTCCAGCTTCGTCGGCGCGGAGATCGCCGCCTCCGAGCGCCCCGAGCTGACCAGCGCCAAGATCATCGTCTCCGGCGGCCGCGCCCTCGGTTCTTCCGAGGAATTCCACCGCCTGATCGATCCGCTCGCCGACAAGCTCGGCGCAGGCGTCGGCGCGAGCCGCGCGGCGGTGGACGCGGGTTACGCCCCCAACGATTATCAGGTCGGCCAGACCGGCAAGATCGTCGCCCCGGAGCTCTACGTCGCGGTCGGCATTTCCGGCGCGATCCAGCATCTCGCCGGCATGAAGGACAGCAAGACCATCGTCGCGATCAACAAGGACGAGGACGCCCCGATCTTCCAGGTCGCGGACATCGGCCTGGTGGGGGATCTGTTCAAGCTCGTCCCGGAGCTGACCGAGAAGCTCTGATTTGAGCGGCAGCGGCGAGGCGAAACGCACCACGTCCCTTAGACAACTGCTCAACTTTGTTGCGAACTCGGCGCGAAGGGATCAAGAAAGGCTGCATGACGGATCGAGGGTTCGGGACAGGAGCTTACACTGCCGTGGAAGCGGCCAAGCTCTTGCATATGCAACCGAAGACTCTTCGTCGTTGGGTGTATGGATACGACTATGACCACGGGGATGGTCTGAAAGAGCAGCCTCCGCTGTGGAAGCCACAGTATGACCCTGAACTCGACGGCCCGCTGCTCGGTTTTCGTGACCTGATCGAAGCGCGAATTGTTCATGCCCTTCGGCGCTCGCGGATTGGATTACCCACGATCCGCCTCTGCATCGAGCGAGCGAAAGAAATGCTTGGGGAAAATCACCCTTTCTCTACGCGCGCGTTCAAAACGGACGGTCGCAAGATTTTTCTCGAGATTACCAAGGGTGTCGATGAACCCCGCTTGATCGATCTCAAGGATCGGCAACATGTTTTCCGCGACTTCGTTCTGCCGTCCTTATCCGGCCTGGAGTTCGGTGAGTCCCGTGCAGAGAGATGGTGGCTTGTATCCAGTCGGAAAACGCTGGTCGTGGATCCGGAGCGATCCTTCGGACAGCCAATAGTCGCTAGTGCCGGCCTTCTCACTTCGAGAGTCGTCCAAGAGGTAAAGGCAGAGGGCTCCCCAGAGCGAGTCGCCAAACTCTATCACATCCCTGTGAGAGCAGTCCGAGACGCCCTCGACTTTGAAGGCGGCCGACTGGCGAAAGCCGCTTGAAGCTATTCATCGACAACAATCTTCCGCCCGTATTGGCGGACGGATTGGGAGCTCTTTTCGCCGGAGAGCATGAGGTACACTCGCATCGTTCAAAATTTGGTACGACTCATGTCAAAGACGAGGAGTGGATTCCGGCTTTGGGCTCCGAAGGGAATTGGGTGGTTCTATCGGGCGACCTGAACATCGCGAGAAAGCGCCCACTGCGCGAGATCTTCCTCCGCTCGCGTCTCATCGGTTTCTTCCCAAAGGCAGCAGTTATGGAGCTCCCACTTCACAAAAAAGCGTCGAGAATTCTGTATGTGTGGGACCGGATGGCGCAGATCGCTTCCACCGTCCAATCGGGAGTATTTGAGCTTCAAATACGAGGCGAGCGCTTCCCTTCGTTGTAATCCGTAAGGTCCCCACCTTCCACATGGCTCCGGACCGTGCCATCACTCCCTGATGCGCCTCTTCTTCGATCCCCATCAACTCGCTCACGCCCCCGCGCAGGAATGGCATAATGGCGGCTGGGTCGCGCATGCCGAGCATCCCGGCCGGGCCCGCGCCATCCTCGACGCGATCGGGCCGACCGAGCAGCCAAGGGATCATGGCGACGCGCCTTTGCTGCGCGTCCACAGCGCCGATTATCTCGCTTTCCTGAAGAGCGCGCACGACCGCTGGGAGGGCGCGGGCCGCTCCGGCGACGCGACCGGCTATGTCTGGCCGGTCAAGCGCCGGCCGCTCAATCTGATGCGCATCGACGCCTTGCTCGGCCAATACAGCATCGACGCCGGCACCCCGATCGGGCCCGGCACCTGGAACGGCGCTTATGCCTCTGCCCAGAGCGCGGTCAGCGCCGCCGAAGCGGTGCTGGCCGGCGACCCGCTCGGCTTCGCTCTGTGCCGCCCGCCCGGCCATCATGCCGGCGCCGATTATCTCGGCGGCTATTGCTATCTCAACAATTCGGCGATCGCCGCTGAAGCCGCGGTCGCGGCCGGCAAGCGCGTCGCCATCCTCGACATCGACTATCATCACGGCAACGGCACGCAGGACATCTTCTACGCCCGCGGCGACGTCCTGTTCGTCTCGCTCCACGCCGATCCGGCGACCGATTACCCCTTCTATTGGGGCCATGCCGACGAGACCGGCGAAGGCGCAGGCAAGGGCGCGAACCTCAACCTCCCCCTCCCCCAGGGCACCGGCATCGATCCCTATCGCCGCGCGCTCGAACAGGCGCTGGACGCGATCGCCGCGTTCAAGCCGGACCTTCTGGTCTGCTCCTACGGGGCCGACACCTTCGTCGACGATCCGATCTCGCATTTCACGCTTGAGACGCGCGACTATCGCACCCTCGCCCGCGACATTGCCGGGCTGGAACTGCCGACTGTGGTGGTGATGGAAGGCGGCTATGCGGCCGAGGCTTTGGGCACCAACGTCGCCCATTTCCTCTCGGGCTTCTGAGGCATTTTCCTACGAAGGTGCGACCTGTTATCGTGCGAGCATGATCGCTTCGTGCCTGCCCGCGTCACCCGTCCCTGAAGTGCTGAATCGGGCAGGAGCCCCCCCGCGATTCCGTGTGAACTTCGTGAAGTTCACCGAATTCGGCGCGCTCTTTGCGCTGGTTGCCTTGCTCATTCTGTCCGGCTGCGCGACCACCGGCAGCCGCGCCGATTCTGTCGATGCGGTGGCCGAGGCCTATGTCCGCCTGAGCCTCGAGGCGGAGAAGCATGAGGCGGGCTATGTCGACGCTTATTACGGCCCGCCCGAATGGAAGCAGCAGGCCGAAGCCGCGCCGCGCCCGGTGACGGAATTGCGCGACGCCGCGACCGCGCTGAAGGCCCGTCTCGCCGCTTTGCGCCCCACGACCGATCCGCTCGCCCGCCGCCGCCGCGAATTCCTGGACGCCCAGCTCACCGCCGCCCACACCCGCCTGCGCATGATCGGCGGCGAGCGCCTGTCCTTCGCCGAGGAAGCGCGCGGCCTGTTCGGGGTCGATCCCGACATCAGGCCGCTGGCGCATTACGATCCGATCCTCGCCCGGATCGAGCGGCTCGCCCCCGGCGATGGCCCGCTCGCGTCCAGGGTCGACGCCTTCCAGAACAGTTTCGCAATCCCGAACGACCGGCTGGATGCGGTGATGCGCGCCGCCATCGCCGAATGCCGGCGGCGCACCGTCGCGCATATGCCGATGCCGGAGGGCGAGACCTTCACGCTCGAATTCGTCACCGGCAAGAGCTGGTCGGGCTACAATTATTACCAGGGCAATTATCGCAGCCTCATCCAGATCAACACCGATCTGCCGGTGCGCCTCAGCCGCGCCGTCGATCTGGGCTGCCACGAAGGCTATCCCGGCCACCACGCTTACAATGCCTTGCTGGAGCGCGACCTGATGCGCGGCCGCGGCTGGATCGAATACAGCCTCTACCCGCTTTACTCGCCGCAAAGCTTCATCGCCGAGGGCACGGCCAATTACGGCATCGACCTGGCCTTCAGCCATGACGAACGGCTCGCCTTCGAACGCGATGTGCTGAGCCCGCTCGCCGGCCTGCCGCAGCGCGAGGTGGCGCGCTATCTGGAACTGCAGGAAGCGCTGGAGGCGCTGGCCGGCGCCCGCTTCACCATCGCCCGCGACTATCTGGAAGGCCGCATCAGCCGCGAGCAGGCGATTGAACTGACCCAGCGCTACCAGCTCGTCGGCGCCGATCGGGCCCGCCAGTCGATCGCCTTCACCGATCAATATCGCAGCTATGTGATCAATTACGGCCTCGGCAAGGACATGGCCCGTCGCTGGCTCGAACGCTTCCCCGCCGGCCCCGCCCGCTGGGCCGCGATGCGCCGCATCCTGTCCGAGCCGACTTTGCCCCGGCACCTGGCGGTTCCAACTTCCGCCGCAACCGACTAGACCCTGCAAATCCCCTTCCGGAGTAAGCTTATGCGTATTCTCGCCGCAGCCCTTTGCCTCACCGCTGCCGCCTGCAGCCCGGCCGCCACCAACAACAGCGCCGCGGATGCCGGCAACGCCCAGGCCGAGCGCATGGTCGCCCCGATCCTGACCGGCGAGGATGCCCGCGATCCGCACACTTACGCGCGCCCCGAAATCGCCCGAGTCACCCACGTCGCGATGGACCTGGCCCTCGATTTCGAAGGCAAGCGCGTCTCCGGCACCGCGACGCTCGACATCCAGGCCGCCGACGGCGCGCAGGAGATCATCCTCGACAGCAAGGGGCTGGAGATCGAGTCGGTCACCAACGCCGATGGCGGCGCGGCCCTGCAATATGCGCTCGGCACCGCCGACGCGGCCAAGGGCGCCCCCCTCACCATCCAGCTGAACGGCGCCCGCAAGATCGCGATCCGCTACCGCAGCGGCGCCGATGCCGAGGCGCTGCAATGGCTGACGCCCGAACAGACCGCCGGCAAGCGCCATCCCTATCTGCTCAGCCAGGGCCAGCCGACATTGAACCGCACCTGGATCCCGACCCAGGACAGCCCCGGCATCCGCCAGACCTGGGAAGCCCGCATCACCGCGCCCGAGGCGCTGAAAGTGGTCATGTCCGGCGACCGGCTGACCCCCGAGGGTGAAGCCGCCGAAGCCGGCCGCAAGGCCTTCCGCTTCCAGATGAACCACCCGGTCGCGCCCTACCTGATCGCGATCGCGGCCGGCGACATCGAGTTCCGCGAACTCGGCGCCCGCACCGGCGTATGGACCGAGCGCGAGATGATGGACCGCGCCGCCGCCGAACTGGCCGATACCGAGCGCATGGTCGAAGCTGCCGAGCAGCTTTACGGCCCCTATCGCTGGGGTCGCTTCGACGTGATCGTCCTCCCGCCGAGCTTCCCCTATGGCGGGATGGAGAATCCCACCCTCACCTTCCTGACGCCGACCTTCATCGCCGGCGACAAGAGCCTGGTGAACCTGGTCGCGCACGAACTGGCGCACTCATGGTCGGGCAATCTCGTCACCAACGCGACCTGGGCCGATTCCTGGCTCAATGAAGGTTTCACCTCCTACTTCGAAAATCGCATCATGGAGGCGATCTACGGCGAACGCCGCGCGCAGCAGGAAGCCGCTTTGAGCTTCGACGACATGCAGAAGGCGCTGGACGAGGAGGGCGCGGCCTCGCCGAAGACGCGCCTCAACCTCGCCGCCGCGGAAGCAACGCCGGACGGCGGCGCCACCGGCGTCGTCTACGACAAGGGCGCGATCTTCCTGCGCACGCTCGAACGGCTGATCGGCCGCGAGCGGTGGGACGCCTATCTGCGCTCCTATTTCGATCGCCACGCTTTCCAGCCGATGACCTCGGCCCGCTTCCTCGCCGATCTGCGCGACCAGCTGATCAAGGGTGATGCGGCGCTCGAGCAGCAGCTGCAGCTCGACCGCTGGGTCTATCAGCCCGGCCTGCCCGACAATGTCGCGCGGCCCGATCCGGCCGCCTTCGCCGCAGTCGACGCCGCGGTCGGCCAGAGCGGCAATGTCGATGCCGCGACCTGGACTGCCTGGACCACGGCAGAGAAGCTTCGCTACCTCAACCGCCTGCCGCGCAGCCTGCCGCGCGAGCGCCTCGCTTCGCTCGATCAGGCGCTTGGGCTGTCGGCCGCCGGCAACAACGAGGTGCTGTTCGCCTGGCTGAACCTGGCTTTGGCCAATCGCTACGAGCCGGCGGTGCCGGTCGCCGAGCGCTTCCTGGCCGAGATCGGCCGCCGCAAGTTCGTGCTGCCGCTGTTCGAAACGCTCTGGGCGCAGGGCGATTGGGGCCGGCCGATCGCGACGCGCATCTACGAGCGCACCCGCATCGGCTACCATTCGGTCACGACCGGCAGCGTCGACCGGGTGCTCGGCGCGCGGTGAGGGTCGCGGCGCTCGCTCTGCTGCTCGCGGTCGGGACCGTCCCGGCCGCCGCGCAGGAGCAGCGAGCGCCGGTCCCGCTCGATCATCTCCCGGCCCTCGCCGGCGACTATTTCCACCTGCCCTGGCCGGAGCAGGATCGCGGCTTTCACATCTACGTCCGTCTCCCGGCGGACTATGGCGAGCGCCCCGGCCACCTCTACCCGATCGTCTATCTGCTCGACGGCGACTCGCTCTTCCCGATCCTCGCGGCCAATCACCTCTTCCTCACCTATGACGAGGGCCTGCCGGAAGCGATCGTCGTCGGCATCGCTTATGGCGGCTTCGGCGCGGTCAATCGCCGCGGCACCGACTTCACGCCGCCCATGCCGGACGGCGACCCGGAAGGCGGCGGCGCGCCGGCCTTCCATGCTTTCCTGAAGGAGCGGCTGCTGCCACAGGTCGAGCGCCGCTACCGGGCCGATCCCGCCCGCCGCATCCTGGTCGGCCAGTCATTGGGCGGCACGTTCGTGCTCTATTCGGCCTTCACCGATCCGCACCTGTTCTGGAACCGCATTGCCAGCAACCCGGCGATCGAACGCTACCGCCCGCATTTCTACGGGCGGCCGGACCGGGGCGTGCGGAATGATACGAGCCTGTTCGTCGCCAGCGGCTCACGCGATCGGCCGGATTTGCGCGCCGAGGCACTGCGCTGGTGGGCAAGCTGGCGCGATCGCGAGGACCGCCCGCTGACCATGCGCTTCGAGACGATCGAAGGCGGCACCCACGCCGCGAACATCACCGACGCCTATCGCGCCGGCCTGCTCGCGGCTTTCGGGAGTGACGAGTAAGGCTAGAGGCGCGTGACCCGCACCACATTGCCGCGCGTGCTGGTGATCGTCACCGTGCGGCCACGCTCGAAATTGCGGGCATAGGGCCAGCATTCGATCGGCGCCTGGCCCCAGCGGAAGCACAGGCCTTCTTGCTGCATGTTCCACTGGCCGGTGATCGAACGCTCGCCGAACGCCGCGACAACCTCGCCATTGGAACGGAATTGCATCCGGCTCTCCGAGCCGTTGGCCGCCACCACCTGCAGCGTCTGGCCTTCCGGGCTGAGGTTGGCGGTACGCGGCACCATGGTCGAGCAACCGGCCACCGCCAGCGGCAGCAACATCAGGGGCGCATAACGAACCATCTTTTCCTCCTCGAACCGGTACGCATTGCGGCAAGCATAGCGAAACCCGCCCCCGCTTAGGACCCCTAATCCCGCGCGTTGCGACGAGTTCCCGGTCGAAACGAAATTCCTCATGAAAAGCGCGAGTTTAACCATCCATCAAAGACTTTGCTGCAAAGGCATGCCTTCATTCCTAGGCCAGGATGCCGATGTACCACGCGCCCGTTTCCCAGGATGCTGATCAATCGGCCGGCCAGGTGTTCGACCCGGTCGAGCCGACGCTTTCCGATTCGGGCAGCGAAAGGCTGCGTGACGCGCACCTGCACAATGGCCAGGTCCAGGCGCGGGCGATGTTCGCGCCCTACTTCGCCATCTCCGCCGTCGCCGCCGCCGCTTTGTGCGCATGGGGCATGTTCGGTTCGGTCGATCTCGGCCTGATCGTTGGCTGGATGTCGGCCGTATTGTTCGTCAACTGGGTCTCTTGCCGGCGCGCCATGGTCGCCGCGGCGGTCGGCACCAGCCGGACGGCAACTCCCGCCTCCTTCGCCATCGCCATCGGTGAAGCGATGGGGCTGGCCCTGATCTGGGCGTCCCTGCCGACCTACGCCTTCGCCACTCAGTCGCCCGACGTGCAATTCGTGATCTGCGGGGCGATCGGCGGCATGATCGTCGCGTCGCTGGCCCTGGCCGCCGTGCCGGCCGCGGCCATCGCCTGGATCGCGACGCTGACCGCGGCCTTCTGCATCGGCTACGGCTTCGGTGCCTATCGCTTCGACTTCAAGCTCGGCACCACCTTCGTCTTGCTCGCCGCGATCGGCATCTTCGGGGTGACGCGGCTGACGCAATGGCTGTTCTCGCTGCTTAAGACGATCGCCAAGACCCAGGCTGCGGCCGAATCCATCCGCCAGCTGCTGAAGGAATATGAGCATCGCGGCGTCGGCTGGCTGTGGCAGGTCGATGCCGAGAATCGCGTCGTCTACATCTCCTCGCGGATGACCGGCATGATCGGCCGCTCGCCCGCGCAGGTCGTTGGCCATTCGCTGCCGGCGACGCTGGGCGGCAGCTCCGACCTGGGCCGCACCCTGCTGGCGCGCGAGCCGTTCGCCAATCTGGAGATGGAGTTCCGAACCCGGCGCGGCACCCGCTGGATCAGCCTGTCGGGCGATCCGGTGATCGACGTGATGGGCCAGTTCCAGGGCTTCCGCGGCGTCGGCGCCGACATCACCGAGGTGCGGCGGACGCAGGAGCGGCTGACCAATCTGGCGCATATGGACGTGCTGTCCGGCCTGCCCAATCGCGGCAAGGTCCGCCAATTGCTCGGCGAGGCGCTGGACAATGCGGTGGCCAACAATGTGCCCTGCGCGATCATGTTCCTCGATCTGGACGGCTTCAAGCCGGTCAACGACACGTTCGGCCATCCGAAGGGCGACGCGGTGCTGAAGAGCGTGTCGCAGCGACTGGTCCAGGAAGTGGGTGCGATCGGCGAAGTCGGCCGGATGGGCGGCGACGAATTCGCCATCGTCATCCGCGACGCGCAGAGCCGCCGGATGATCGAAGAGATTGGCCGCCGGATCATCGCCGCGATCGCGCAGCCCTATCTGGTCGACAAGGCCGAGATCCGCATCGGCGTCTCGATCGGCTGCGCCTATGGCCCGATCGACGGCAACAGTGTCGATGATCTGATCCAGAAGGCCGATCTCGCCTTGTATCAGGCCAAGGCCCAGGGCCGGGGCCTGTGCTGCTTCTTCAACGCCGACATGGCGAGCGAGCAGGAAGACCGCCTGCGCATCGAACAGGATTTGCGCGCGGGCCTGGCGTCCGGCCAGTTCCGCCTGATGTACCAGCCGCTGATCAGTGCCGCCGACCAGACCCTGCTCGGCTTCGAAGCGCTGATCCGCTGGCAGCACCCGACCCGGGGCATGGTCTCGCCGCTGGAATTCATTCCGCTGGCCGAGGAAACCGGGCTCATCATGGAGCTTGGCGACTGGGTGATCGAGGAGGCGTGCCGCGCCGCCGCGGTCTGGCCCGCCCACATCAGCGTGGCAGTCAACGTGTCGGCGAAGCAATTGGTCTTCCCGGCCCTGCCGAACACGGTGAGCGAGGCGCTTGCTCGTCACAAGCTCCAGGCCAACCGGCTCGAGCTGGAAGTCACCGAATCGATCTTCCTCGGCGAGAATGCCCACACGCTCGACGTGCTGAAGCGCCTGCGCGCGATCGGCGTCGGCATCGCCCTCGACGATTTCGGCACGGGCTATTCCTCGCTCGGCTATCTGAACAAGGCGGTCTTCCATAAGCTGAAGATCGACGGCAGCTTCGTGCGCGAGGCGGCGAACAATCGCGAGGCGATCGCGATCATCCAATCGATCGTCCAGTTGGCGAAGAATTTCCGCATGACGGTCACCGCCGAAGGGGTCGAAACCGCCGACGATTTTACCCGCATGCGCGACCTCGGCGTCCACCAGATCCAGGGCTATCTGTTCGGCCGCCCGATGCCGTTCGACCGCGCGACCGAACTGGTCCACGGCCTGCAGGCCCGGCTCAGCGCCTGACCCTCCGCGCCTCGCTTTCGGCCGGCACCAAAACAGGATATTCTTCCGCTCCTTCTTGGGGAGGGGATCAGCATGGACAGAAGGCTAATCGTGGCTCTGGCCACCATTACTGCTTTGCTCGCGGCGTGCGGCGGGACCAAGGCGGGCAATGCGCAGAATGGCGCAGCGGCGCCGGCCCCGGCCAATGCAGCCGCCGCGCCAAAGGCCGAAGCAGCACCCGCGGCCGCTCCGGGCATCACCAGCGCCTACACCGACATCGATCTCGCGCGCTGTCAGTCGCTCAGCGCCGATGCAGAGAGCGACAGCGCGTCCTGGCGCTGCCCCGGCTATAACGACATTCCGGTCTTCATCTCGACCGGCGACCTTCGCTACGACGTGGATGCCGGGGTCGATAATCAGAATTTCCAGACGTTGCCGCCCTTCAACGAGAATCCGACGCGGATCGAATGGCGGCTGCGCGACGGGGTGCCGTTCGCGATCATCTTCCGGCTGCGGCTGGCGACCAACGAGCAGACGGAATGGAGCGCATCAGCGCTCGGCATCGCGACGGTTGGGACGGCGGAGCGGCCCGGCTGCACGATCGCCTGGATCGACGGCAACGTTCCGGAAGCCAATGCCGTCGCCCAGCGCATGGCCGACCAGCGGGCACCAGCGGCGCAATGCGCGGGCACCGAGCCGGAGATGATCCACGCCGGCAGCGTCCCGGCGCGATAGGAAAGCCAAGCCTGTGAAGGCGCCCCGGCCCGGTGGGGGGGAGGCCGGGGCGCAGGTTCCGAACCGCGCGGCTTCGCGGTCCGGACCGATCAGGGCTCAGTCGTTCGTGGGCAGACCGCCGGCGGCCTCCCATTCCGCCCGCGTCCGGCAAACGCGGCGCAGCATGCGGGAACCGGAGAGATCCACCATTGCGCAGATCCGCCGCTCGGAAGCGTTGCTTTGCGCCGGCCGTGCGCTGGCCGGCTGATCGGCCGGGGCGGCATAAGACGGTGCCGAGACCGAGGCGGCAAGCAATGCAGCGGCGGCGATGGCGCCGGCCTGGACGATACGCGCACTGGCGAACTGGATCATGATGCACACTCCCGAAAGGACTACAAAACGGGCGTGCGACCGCCCGCTGCTGTATTGGAGCATTAAGTATGCCAGACACCTAAGCTGTTGATTTTGCTTTGTGCGTATGCCGCTGCAGGCCCCTATTCTGTCCGAATGCGAACAGGCCGGCGTCCGCCAGCGTTCACCGCGCGCTGGCTCTTTTGGTGCGCAGGGTCGGGTCGGCGGCGGCCGGATCGTCGGGCCAGGGATGCTTGGGGTAGCGGCCGCGCATCTCCTTGGCGACTGCGTGCCAGCTGCCCTTCCAGAAGCCCGGCAGATCGGCGGTGGTCTGGATCGGACGCCCCGCCGGCGAGGTGAGCGCGAGGATCAAAGGCACACCGCCGACGCGGGGATGCTCGGCCAGGCCGAACAAGGCCTGCACGCGGACGGCGACGGTCGGACCGGCTTCGGCCTCATAGTCGATTGCGTGGCTGCTCCCGGCCGGCGTGGCGAAGCTCGCCGGGGCGCGGCGATCGACGCGTTGCTTGCCGTCCCAGCCCAGCAGCGAGTCGAGCGCGCCGTGCAAGGCGCCCGGGGCGATATCGGAGAGCCGGCGTTTCCCTTCCAATAGGCCCGGCAGCCAGGAATCAGCCTGCGCAAGCAAGGCGGCGTCCGACAGATCGGGGATGTCCGGATCGGCAGCCCGGGCGAAGGCGGCGCGGCGGCGAAGCGCCCGCGCCTCCCGGCCCCAGGGCAGGAGGGCAAGGCCGTGCCGCTTCACGCCGTCCAGCAGGGCAGCTTCGATCGCGGCGGGATCGGCGCGGCTGTCCTGGCCGCCGGACAGCAGGATCGCCCCAAGGCGGCGGCCGTGGCTGGCGCGGACGCCCCCGGTCGCCGGATCGAACTGGACCTGGGTCCCGCTTTCGATGCGATCGGCGAACAGCGCCTCGACCGTCTCCCGGTCGATCGGCGCGGCGGACAGGATGCGCGCGCCGCCGGCCGCCCCGGACGCCTCGGCGACCGCCAGCCATTCGCCCCGGGCCAACGGCGCGGCAGGATCGAGCCGGAAGCCGCGCCCGCCGGCGCTGAGCCAGTCGGCGCCGCTCGAATCGCGGCGTTTCGAAATGCGATCCGGGAAAGCGAGCGCGATACATTCGCCGACGCTGCCGCTTTCCCCCGCCGCGCCGCCCGCAAGCTGCCGCCAGCGCCGAGCCAGGCCGCGAGCCGCCTCTGCCCTCTTGCCCCGCTCGCTGCGCCACCGGCGGAGGCGGGTTTCGAGGTCGGCGTCAGGGCCGCCGAGGCCGCGCTCCGACAACAGCACCGCGACCTCCGCCGCGAGCCCCCCGAAGCCCTGCTCGCCCGCAATCAGCAGCATGTGAGCGAGCCGCGGCGGCAGCGGCAGATCGGCGATGGCGCGACCATGGGCGGTCGGGCGGCCATCCGCGTCGATCGCGCCGAGCGCGGTCAGGCGCCTGCCCGCCTCATCCAGCGCGGCGGCGGAAGGCGGATCGAGCCAGTTCAGCGCGCGCGGATCGGCGACGCCCCAGAGCAGGCAATCGAGCAGCAAAGGCGTGAGGTCGGCCTCGAGGATTTCCGGCGGGTCGAAGCGCGGGAGCGCCGCCGTCGCGGCCTCCTCCCACAGACGATAGACCCGACCCGGCCCCTGCCGCCCGGCGCGGCCGGCGCGCTGGGTGACGGCGGCCTGGCTGGCGCGTTCGGTGACCAGTCGGGTCAGGCCGGCGCCACGGTCGTAGCGCGGGCGGCGGGCGAGGCCGGAATCCACGACGATGCGGACGCCGTCGAGCGTCAGGCTGGTCTCCGCGATCGAGGTGGCGAGCACGATCTTGCAGCGCCCCGGCGGCGCGGCGCGGATCGCAGCGCGTTGCTCGGCGGGGTCGAGACTGCCGTGGAGGCGGTGCAGATCCGTGTCCGGCGGCAAGTTCAAGCGCTCGGCGGTCCGCTCGATCTCGGCCACGCCGGGGAGGAAGGCGAGCACACTCCCCTCGCCTTCCGCCATCGCCCGGCGGATCGCGGCCGCCATGGAATCCTCGATCCGCTGCTCGGCGGCGCGACCGAGATGCACGTGCTCGATCGGATGGGACCGACCCTCGCTGGCGATGACGGGAGCCTCCCCCATCAGCGCCGAAAAGCGGGCGCCGTCCAGCGTGGCCGACATGGCGAGAATGCGCAGCTCCGGCCGCAACGCCGCCTGCGCATCCAGCGCCAGCGCGAGGCCGAAATCGCTGTCGAGGCTGCGCTCGTGGACCTCGTCGAACAATACGGCGGAGACGCCCGCCAGTTCGGGGTCGCCCTGAATGCGCTTCAGGAAAATGCCTTCGGTGAGCACCGTGATCCGCGTCGTGGCGGAGCGTTTGCTGTCGAGCCGGGTGGCGTAGCCGATGGTGCGGCCGACCGGCTCGCCCGCAAGCTCGGCCATCCGTTCGGCCGCGGCGCGCGCGGCGAGGCGGCGCGGGGAAAGGAGCAGGATTTCGCCGCTGCACCACGGCTGGTCCAGCAAAGCCGGCGCGACGGCCGTGGTTTTCCCCGCACCCGGCGGGGCGACGAGCACGGCGTTGGGCCGCTCGCGCAGGGTCGCGAGCAGGTCCGGCAGGACAATATCGATGGGGAGGTTCGGCACCGAGTTCTAGCAACCGCTGTTAGTCATTCACGGGAGCGGCATCATCGACGTCGAAAAGGACGATGTCGCCGTCGCCCATCCGGGTGCGCTGATACGCCTCGAGCCGCGCAGCGAGGCCTGGCCAGGCGGCCGCCACGCGCGCGTCAGTGCGCCAACGCGGCGCAGAATCGTCATACCAATCGCCTCGCTGGATGAAAGCGACGTGATGCAGGAGAAGACGCGCGTCCTGATCGCTGAGCGCAGCAAGTGTGTCCAACAACCGCTCCTCCATCCATCTGAACGCGCGCCCATATTGGCCGTGCCGCGCGAGGGCGAGCAACACGAGACCTCGCTCGAAGACAGGTAATTCGCTGCGCGACAGGAGCTGATCAAACAGGGGCAGCGCGCCGGGGTGATGGCCTTCGGCCAGTGAAATCAGCAGGATCGCGCGCGCATCGTCTCCCAGGCGCCAATGGATCGGCCCGGACAGCAGAATATCCACCGGGTCGCCGCGGACCACGCGCTCGTAGCGCTCCACCAGCCACGCCGTCGGCTTCCACTGGGAGGGTGTGCGCAGATGATTGTCGATGTCCGTCAGTTCGAGCGGAGAGACAGGCGCACCTCCGGCATCGCGGCCACTGTCGAGGATCGCGACAAGGGCGGCGTGGCGCGCCCGAGGTTCCAACGCTCGCACACCAATGTAACGATCGACGGTTCGCGCCCATGACGAGCCTTCTTGATATCGCATCTTTGCTCGGCCGCCGCCACGCGGCACCGTGTCCCATCCACTGTCGGCCCCGCGCGAGAGGATCAGGAGATAGCGGCTGCCGCGCTCGAAATTGAAGCTGCTGCAGCCGCCGCCATAGTCATGGTAGCGAAACGGCGTATCATCATCGCCTTCAGGCTCGCGTGGCCGCGGCTCATAGAGGAACGCGAGCGGGCTCAACTGAGTTGGCGGCGACCCAGCGAGCGCGCGCTCCAGCCGGAAGGTCGTCGCCAACCGCAGTGGAACCTCCCCTTCCGCCAGTGCCGGTTCCGGAGCGCCAGCGGGAACGCCTTCGGCGACGTAAATCCCTATCGCATCCGCCATTTCCACCAGTTCAAAATTGGACGGCGCGACATAATCGTCGGAGGAACTGCAGGCGAAAGCGGGCTTGGCGAGCAAGGACGCTGAGAGGATCATCGCGAGGAGGAGCTTGTTGAGCATGAAGGATCATCCTGTCCGATCGCCAGGATATCCTGCGAAATCCTATTGAAAAAGGGCCGGGGATTGCGCCCCGGCCCTTCTTTTTCGTGCGTCGGACTTTTCGGCTGCCGGCGCAAGCAAAGCCCGCGCTGACGTCGGACGGGCGCGGCGGTCTTGAGGAC
>JAFAEG010000102.1 GCA_023424095.1 Pseudomonadota bacterium
GACTCCTCAGTTGAAGGAGTCGAAAAGGTCTGCCTATGGCTGCGGGCGTTCAATCAGGCGCGGCGATCGAAGGGCTGCTTTACATCGAGGCTAGCACCAATCCGCGCAGCGGTTCGTGCATCGGCCATTATTCGCCGGTCGGAGAGAGGAAGAAAGACAGGAAATGTGTATCGGACCAGCCACTCTTTTTCCCGGCGGCAAGCGCTGCGATATCCAGTCTCGCCTGCCGCACGATCGTCAGGCGCCGTGACGGGATGACGTAGAGGCGCTGGTCGCCTGCGCCTGCCGCGACGACCAGGTCGGCCGGGAGCGTTGGCGCATGCGCAACGATGTCGGTCGAGCGCGTCACAGGATCGTCGGAGGGACTCGCTCGCGGAAGCCACCAGGTCAGGCCATAGGCGGGGTTGGCATCGCTTCCTTTGAACAACTCGGCCAAGGCCGCGGGATCGACAAGCGCCTTGCCGTCCTGCGTGCCGCCGCGGCGCACGAATTCGCCGACTTTTGCCCATTGCTCTGCGGCGAGTACCAGCCCCTGCGGCATCAGAGGCGCGCCATCCGGTCCATTGCGCCAATCGCCGATCGTCACTCCGAGCGGGGTCAGGATGCGGCGCTCGAGATAGCGGCGCGGATCGGCATCAAGGCTTGCGGCGGCCAGCTTGCGGCGTATAATCTCGCCGATTATCTGCATCGGCGCGGGGCCATATTGGAATTTCGTGCCGGGATCGGCGGCGAGCGGGGCGTTCACCGAGTCGAGATAACCCCGTGGCCGACCGACGGTCGACGCCTGTCCACTGGTCATCGCCAGCAATTGCCGGATCGTGATCGCGGCCTTTTTTGGGTCCTCGTGCCATTCGGCGAGCGTGGCCGACGCAGGTTCGTCGAGCGTGAGCAGCCTGTCCTGGACCGCCGCTGCCGCCATCAGGCCCACCAGGCTCTTGGTCCCCGACCAGAGTTCCTGCGGTGTCGAGACGCCATCGGAGGAGCAGCGGACCTTCCCGTCCTTGAGGACGAGCACGGCGACGCCTTGATGCGCCGACGAATAGGCCAGCGCCGCGGCACAGCCGGGAGCGGGGGCGGCCTGCACCGCCGGGGCTGCTGCGCAGCCCGCGAGCAGGAGAAGGGGGGCAATGCGTTTCAAATCCGGCTCCTGATTCCGATGCTTGTTTTTATCATTATTATCGATAATATTCCGAACTTCAATGATCGTTTGCTCCCGTGTTTTCCCGATCTAGGATGGCACCGGCAGACAGGGAGCCGAACGGGTGGAAATGGCCGCGACGAAGACCGACGACGAGCAGGCGCCGACACAGGACCGGGTTATCGCACGGTTGCTGACCGACGACATCGTCGAATGGCGGATTCCGCCGGGATCGTGGCTGCGCGAGCGTGAGATTGCGGCGCGCTTTGGAGTCAGTCACGCACCCGTTCGCGAAGCCTTTCGGCATCTCGCGAGCATCGGGCTGGTCAAGGTCGTGCCCTGGCGCGGCGCTTATGCGATCGACGTCGACGACCATGGGGCGGATGAGATCTACGAGCTGTGGAAAGCGCTCTTCGGGGTCGTTTGCCGCCTCGCGTGCACGGCGATGAGCGACCGCGACGGGCGCGAGCTGATGCACCGGCTGATCGAATATAAGGATGTGACCGAACGAACCACCAATTCCGCCGAGCATCTCAGGGTCTCGAACCGGATCGGGCGATTCATCGCCAAGCGATCGAATGCGCCGATGGCGCTCGAGTTGCTCGACCGGCTGGCGCTGCTCGCGCGCTGGCAGCACAATGTCTACACCGACGAGTTTGTCGCGACGCACGGCGAGGGCGAGGTCGGCCGCCGGTCGGCGGTGCTCTATGAGCAGCTTTGCCGGCATATCGTCGCGCGCGAACCCGACGACGCCGACCGCGTCGCGCGCGACCTGATTGCCACATCGCAACAGAATTTCGCCGAGGCGCTGGCGGAATATAAGGCACGGCGGACCAAGGCAAAGCCTGGCCGTCGCCGCGCCCGCGCGTCGTGACGCGGGGTTATGCCGGCCGGCGGAGCCTGCTGAAGGCAGGGCTTGCGGCGCCGATCGCTTTTCAGGCTGCTCCCGCCTTCGCCGCTGGGGGCGATGATGCCATATTCGCGGCCGAACGGCTTTTCGCCGATGTGAAGGCCTACGCCGAAGCGGGCAATAAGCAGTCGGGCGGGGCGGGCGATCGCTGGGCCGCCGACTGGGCTGCGCGGCGGCTTGCTGCGGCGGGCTTTGCGGTCGAGCGCCAGTCGTTCGACGTGCCCTGGTTCGAAGCGGCGACATGCGAATTGGCGCTCGGCGATCGGAAAATCCCCCTGATGGCGCAGCCGCTCGCCGTGCCGACGGGCGTTGGCGGGATCGGGGCGCCGCTGCGGCTTGCGGAGGTCAGCGATCGGCTCGATGGCGCGATCGCGGTGGTGCGGCTGCCGTATCGCCGCTGGTCGAGCCTGCTCGACCGGGCGGTGCGCGATCCGCTGGCCGATGCGCTGGCGCGGGGCGCGGCCGCGGTCATCCTTGTGACCACAGGGCCCACCGGCGAGGCGCTGCTCCTCAATGCGCCGGCCGATGCGCCGCTGTCGGACAATCCGTTGGCGCTGCTGGCGCCGCGCCATGCGGGGCCCGGCATAGCAGCCGCCCGGCAGGGGCAGCCCGCGCTGGTGGGGG
>JAFAEG010000137.1 GCA_023424095.1 Pseudomonadota bacterium
GAGCAAGCCAGCCGGGCGTCGACGAAGCGCGCCGGTTCGCGACCGTCTTCGCGCACCTGGCCTGGGGGGCTGGTGCTGCCCGAGCCCGCTTCGACCGGGCGGCCTTCCTCGCGCTGCAGGACGCCGCGGAGGGCGATACGGACGAATATTTCCGCCGCCGGATCGCGCGCGAGGCGGCGGGCCGGCTCAGTCCGCGCCTGGCCGAATTGGTACGGCGGCGCGATCAATTGCAGGATCGCTCGCGCGAAACGGCCGACACCCGCGCCACCTTGCTGTCCCTGACTTCGGCGTCCTTCGACACCCTGTTCGCCGACACTCAGGCCGAGGCGGCACGCGCCGAACTGGCCAGCCTGACCGCGCAGATCGAGCGTGACTTCCCGCCCTTCGCGGCGTTGATGAGCCAACGCGCGGTCGATGTCGATGCCGTTCGCCGGGTGCTGCGGCCCGGCGAAGCGCTGCTGCTGGCCGTGCCAACCGAGCAGGGAACCCAGCTGATGCTGGTGCGCGACGGATCAGGACCAGGCGGCGTGCACTGGACCGTATCGGATTTGCCGGTGGAGCGCGCGCGCATCCTGGCGCGCCGGATCATCGCCGACGCGTCCGGATCGTTCGTGGGATCGGATGGGGAAATCGACGAGTGGCGGCGGCGGCACCCGCCCGGCCGGCCGAGCTTCGATCGCGCCGCAGCCTTCGAGCTTTACCGGGAAATCGTGAACCCGTTCGAAGGGCAGCTGGAAGGCGTGACCAGCCTGCAGGTTGCAGCCGCCGGACCGCTCTCCGGACTTCCATTCTCGCTGTTGGTGACGCGGCCGCCCGAGGGCGCGGACGACAGTCCGGCGGCGCTGCGCGCGACCGCATGGCTTGCCGATCGTTATGCCATCTCGCACCTGCCGTCGGCGCAATCCTTGGTGCTGCTGCGCTGCGACACATGCGCTCCCGCCAATGCCGCAGAGCCCCTGTTCGTCGGCATCGGCAACCCGGTGCTGAACGGCGAGCCATCTTCCCGCGGCCGCAGGGGCGCGATGGCTTATGCGCCCGGACGGATCGCCGCGCCCGCTCCGGCCGGAACAGCGCCTGTCACGCCCGCCAATGTTTCGGCGCTTGCCAGCCTCAGCCGCCTGCCGGGTACCGAAGCGGAGATCGACGGCATGGCCCGCCTGTTCGGAACCGCGCGCTCCGCGCTTCTGCGCGGGCCGCTCGCGACCGAAGCCAATGTACGCTCGACCGATCTGAGCCGCGCGAACATCCTGCTGTTCGCAACCCACGGCCTGTTGCCGGAAGACACGTCTCCGGCCGGCATGACGGCATCCGAAATCTACGGCATCGCCGAGCCGGGCCTGGTGCTGACGCCCCCGTCGGAGGCGTCGGCCGGCGACGACGGCTTCCTTTCCGCCGGGGAGGTGGCCACGTTGCGGCTCAACGCGGACCTGGTCATCCTTTCCGCCTGCAACACCGCCACGACCCAGGATCCGGATGGTCAGGGTATGTCGGCCCTGGCCCGCGCCTTCTTCTACGCCGGCGCCCGCAGCCTGATCGCATCCTACTGGCTGGTGGACGACGCCGCGGCCGGACGCCTGACCACCAAGGCGACACAATTGTTCCTGACCGGCACTCCGCGCGCGCAGGCGCTTGGCCAGGCGATGCGCGAGCTGCGCACTGGGGGCGAGCAGATTCCCGATGAATGGGCGCATCCCTTTTACTGGGCGCCGTTCGTACTGATTGGCGACGGCGCGCGCTAAGGAAGCGGCCGACGCGGGACACCTCCAAAATACAATTCCCGCGGCCATCGGTCATGCTCCACCACCGCGTTCACCTGCTCCCACAAAGCATCCACCACCGCCTGCTCCGGTGGGTCGGGGAGGGCTTCCTCGGCACCGTCTTCGGCGTCTTCGGGGAGGCCGGCGATGAGCGCCATCCAGGCGTCGTCGGCGCGTTTCTGGGCGGCTTTCAGCGCCGCAATGATATCGTGGACCCAGAAGGTGCGGGCGGCGTGGCGGGCGGCCTGGCCCGGGTCTTCAGGGAGGTTTGGGGCGGCCAGCTTCTGGAGGCGGCGGATGGTGGCGCGGTGGGTCATGGCTGGGGTTCGGGGTCGTTTTGTGGGGGCGAAGGAGGGAGGGCCGTCACGGGAGGGGCCGTCACGGAAGTAAATTCCGTGACGTCAGTCCTGTCGCCTAACGGCGCAGGCTGGCCGGCCTCCTCCGGCTCTTCGCGCAAGTCCTTGCGAAGCTCCGCTTCTCGGTCCTTGCGCTCGGCGGCTTCGGCGTCTCGGCGGTCTGCGGCGACCCTGAAACCCTGCTTCAGAAAATCGACGAAGCCGGGGGCGAAGATTTCCAGGATCATCGCGGCGTGGCGGGCGGCGTCGGGATAGTCCTGCGCCTTCGCGCCCTCCGGGCCGAACAGGGTTTCGAAGGCGGCGGCGCGATCGGGGTCTTCGGCCAGGGTGGCGCGCATCGCCTGCTGGAACTCCTCGACTACGCCGAGCAGGTCGCCGGTCCTGCCGAACCGCCAGGGCTGCGGATGTCTGGCGGCGATGCTGCGCGGGTGGCGGGTCAGCAGCAGAGCGAAAGAGCGGTTGCGGAGCGGATTTTCGAGCATCAGCCGGTGGGCGCGCAATTCGACGCCGCGCAGGACGACGAAATCGCCATTGCCGCTGGCGCCGCCGCCGCCGACGCCACCGCTTTGGCCGGCGCCGTCCGGGCCGGCGCGGAGCAGTTGCATCGCCAGCGCGTCGCTGTGGACGATGCGGGTGCCGACCTGCACGCCGCCGTGGAAGAGCGGCACTTCGGTGCCGTGAATGGCGCGGTGCATGGTTTCGGCCGCGAGCCGCTCGTGCGTTTCGGCGGTGATTGGTGGGGCGGGCTGCCTTTCCGCATCGCACTCCAGTGTCTCCGGGGCCGGCGGAATCAAGGCGGCGACGCCGGCGTGGAGGAGGTCGCGCTCACGCGCCTCGGCGATGGCGATGGCGCGGTCGTGGGCGGCGCGGAAGGCTTCGGAGCCGGGACAGCGCAGCAGCTGGTTTACGCCGAACTGGGCGCGGCCGACGGCCAAGGCAGCGCGGCGGGCGGAGCCGGTGACGGCCAGAGCGGCGATGAAGGCGCGCTGCACCTGTGCCGTCCAGCCGCCGACGCGCTTGCGGCGGGGCACGGGGGCGAAATCGAGCAGGTCGCCGAGGTGGGAGAAATCCGCTTCACCGGAAAGGCCAGCGGCGCGGCAGCGATCGCAGAGGACGGGTATGGCCATGATTCGCGGAACGTATCAAGAACGAAGTCAGTAGGAAAATGACGGTGAGCCGTTTCTCGGGGGCGGTGCGCCTACGGCAGTGAACGGGCGCTTTTGCGAAAGGGAAGAGGATGGCCGAGGATCCGCAGCGCGACGCCGCCGGGGCGATGAACCGGACGATCAACGACATGATGGACAAGCCCATCCTGCCGCTGCCGAGCGAGACCTATGTCGAGGGCAGCGCCGTGTGGGAGGATCTGGACCGGCAGGCCGAAGAGCAGGAGGCGACAAGCCTGGATCCGGCGGAGGAGGCGGCGCCGGTCGAGGGCGTGTCGGAGGACGAATCCGGGGAGGACGATCTGGTGTCGGCCGTAAGCGAGGCGGGCGAGGCGATGGCGGCGGACGAGGAATATGCCGCCTCGTTCCAGAGCGAGGATGGCGAGCAGGGGGAGGATTGAGCCGCGGCGGGCGTCACGGGAGTAAATCCCGTGAGGTGACCTTCGGTCGTCTTCGACTCGATCCTGTCCGCTTCGCGGCAGGTCGGCCGGGCCTCGCCTTCTCCGATATTAAGCCGCCTTCGCTGCGCTCCAGGCGGCTTAATATTGGGGCTCGGCCCAGGGATCATGGGCCGCTTCCCGGATCCAGCGGGTGGCGAGCCATTTGACGCCGCTGGTGACGGGCAGGCCGCTGTGCCGGGTGCGCGGATCGGCGCGACCGTCGGCGGTGAGATTGCGGAACAGCAAGGCGTCGCCCATCGCCCCGCCCACGGAAATGCCGAGTTCGGGAAAGTCCGTCTCGCCGCCCTGATAACCGTCGTTGAGATAGACCAGGACGGTCAGCACACGCTGGTTGGCGATGCCGGGAATGGCGTCGAGATGCGGCTTATATTCCTGGCCGGACGTGTAGCGCAGGATGTGCAGCGGCTCGCCGGCTTCCGCGCGGGTGCCGGTCGCGGCGGCGATGCGGCGGTTCAGGCGGTTGACGACGAGGTCTTCCTGGGTCGGGCCGTAGCTGGTGCCGAACGAGGTGCGGACCGGGTGCGGCATCCGTCCGCCAGTGGCCGGATCGACCACGAAGCTGGGCTGCAGATCCGGCTCGGCGAGGGTCATCAGATAGCGGCATTCGTCGGCGTCGAGGAGGCGGCCGAGCAGGGTGATTTCCGGGTCCGTGCTGATCGGCTCGCGGACCGGCTCGCGCTTCGCCGGGAAGCGGGAGAGGAATTCGAGCTGGGCGGCGGCATAAGCATCGCGCGTGGCGAGCTTGGTGAGCAGGCGCTTGGCCTCCTCCGGATCGGCGCGCACGCCGGTGCCGTTGGCGATCAGATGGGCGCGGGTCCGGGCGGCCTCGATGTGGCCCTTGCCGGCGGCCTTGCGCAAAGCCTCATGCGCGCCGCGAACGTCGCGCGGCTGGCCGAGCGCGAACAGCCGCCGCTTGGCGAGCGCGAAGAGGGCGTCGGGCGCTTGCGCGTCGGTCACGGCACGTAGCGCGACTGGCGAATCCAGCGGGAGGCGAGCCATTTGGTGCCGGTCGTGACGGGCAGGCCGGCATGCTGGGTGCGGGGATCGGGCCGGCCGTTCACATCAACGCTGCAGAACAGCAGGGCGTCGCCGGCCGCGCCCTCGATCCGCAGGTCCAGAAGCGGGAAGTCCGTTTCGCCGCCGCCATAGCCATCGTTGAGATAGACGAGCGCGGTCCAGATGCGCTGGTTCGAGGCGCCGGCGATCGTATCCATATGCGGGCGATATTCCTGGCCGGACGTGTAGCGCAGGATGTGCATGGGCTCGCCGCACTCGTAGCCGGTGCCGGTCTCGCGGGCGATCCGCCGATTGATGCGCTGGAAGACGAGATCCTCGTCGCCCGGGCCGAAGGAGGAATCAAAGGAGGTGCGGTGCGGATCGCGGCGCCCGCCGCCGGGCGCATTGTTGTCGATCATCGCCGGCTGCACCCGCGGCGCCGCGACGGAGATCAGATATTGGCATTCCTCCGGCGCCAGCAGGCCCTCGACCACGATCAGGTCGGGGGATTGATGGATCGGGTGGCGGCGCGGCGCGACGGGATCGGCGATATGCTTGAGCATGGCGAGCTGAGCGTCCGCATGCGCATCGCGATCGGCGATCTGGCGGAGCATGTGCATCGCCTCGGCCGTGTCGGCAGGGGCACCGATCCCCGCGCCGACCAGGTGCGCGCGAACCCGGGCGGCGGGCGTGTAACCCATCTCCGCGGCGCGAAGGAGCGCGTCATGGGCGCCTGGCAGGTCCTGCCGCGGGCCGCCGCCATCCAGCAGCGTCAAGGCGAGGATGAAGGTCGCCTCGGGATCGCCAGCGGCACTGCGAGCGGCGAGCGCTTCGACCGAATAGTCCGGTTCCATCCGCCGATCCGGTCGGCCTAAAGGCGCGAAGCGTGGGCCGAACGCATCAATATACCCGCGCCTTCGGCTCGATATATTCCGCGTCGTCGGTGAGCGTATATTCGTGCACCGGGCGGTAATCGATCTTCACGCCGCCGCCCTTGCCGCCCCAGCCGTCGAAGGTGACGATGGTGTGCTTCATCCAGTTCGGATCGTCGCGATTGGGGAAATCCTCGTGCATGTGCGCGCCGCGGCTTTCTTTGCGGTTCGCCGCCGAGTGCATCGTCGTCACCGCCTGGGCGAGGAGATTGTCGAGCTCGAGCGTCTCGACCAGATCGGTGTTCCAGATCAGGCTGCGATCGGTGACGTGGACATCGCCAAGCTTCTTGTAGACCGCGTCGATCTTGGCCTTGCCCTCGTCCAGCGACTTTTCGGTGCGGAAGACGGCGCAATCGTCCTGCATGACTCGCTGCATCTCGCCGCGCAGCTGCGCGGTCGGGCTGCTGCCGGCGGCATTGCGGAAATGATCGAGGCGGCTGAGCGCGAGCGCGTCGCCATCCTTCGGCATGGGCGGCGCGGGCGTGCCGGGCTTCAGGATTTCGCCCAAGCGGATGCCGGCGGCGCGGCCGAAGACGACCAGATCGATCAGGCTGTTGGAGCCGAGGCGATTGGCGCCGTGGACGGAGACGCAGGCCGCTTCGCCGACCGCGAACAGGCCGGGGACGACGCTGTCCGGATTGCCGTCCTTCAGCGTCACCACTTCGCCCCAATAGTTGGTCGGGATGCCGCCCATATTATAATGGACGGTGGGCACGACGGGGAGCGGCTGGCGGGTCAGATCGACGTTCGCGAAGACCTTGCCGGTTTCGGTGATGCCGGGGAGCCGCTCGGCGAGAGTCGCTTCCGGAATGTGATCGAGATGGAGGTAGATGTGGTCCTTGTTCGGGCCGACGCCGCGGCCTTCGCGGATCTCCATCGCCATCGAGCGGGAGACGACGTCGCGCGACGCCAGATCCTTCGCCGACGGGGCATAACGCTCCATGAAGCGCTCGCCTTCGGAGTTGGTGAGGTAGCCGCCCTCACCGCGCGCGCCTTCGGTGATCAGCACGCCGGCGCCGTAAATTCCGGTCGGGTGGAACTGGACGAATTCCATGTCCTGCAGCGGGAGCCCGGCGCGGAGCACCATGGCATTGCCGTCACCGGTGCAGGTGTGCGCCGAGGTGGCGGAGAAATAGGCACGGCCATAGCCGCCGGTGGCGAGCACGACGGCGTGGCTGCGGAAGCGGTGGACGGTGCCGTCTTCCATGCACAAAGCGACGACGCCGACGCACTTGCCCTCGTCCATGATCAGGTCGAGCGCGAAATATTCGACGAAGAAGTCCGCGTCGTAGCGCAGGCTCTGCTGATAGAGCGCGTGCAGCATGGCGTGACCGGTGCGGTCGGCGGCGGCGCAGGTGCGCTGCACGGGCGGGCCGGCGCCCATATTCTGCATGTGGCCGCCGAACGGGCGCTGGTAGATCGTGCCGTTGTTGTTGCGGCTGAACGGCACGCCGGCATGTTCCAGCTCGTAGACCGCGGCCGGGGCCTCGCGGACCATATATTCGATCGCGTCCTGATCGCCGAGCCAGTCGGAGCCCTTCACCGTGTCGTACATGTGCCAGGACCAATGGTCCGGCGTGTTGTTGCCGAGGCTGGCGGCGATGCCGCCCTGCGCCGCGACGGTGTGGCTGCGGGTCGGGAAGACCTTGGTGATGCAGGCCGTCTTCAGCCCCTTTTCGGCCGCGCCCATGGTCGCGCGCAGGCCCGAGCCGCCGGCGCCGACGACGACGACGTCATAGCTGTGATCGATGCGGTTATAGGCGTCGGACATCAGGCGAGCCCTCCGCGCAGCGCGACCTTGAGCACACAGAACATCGCGAACGCGCCTCCGGCATAGACGAAGAAAGCGAGCAGGGTGTCCCACAGGATCTTGCCGCTTTCGGTATGGGCATAATCGTCGATAATCTCCTTCAGGCCATGCTTGATGTGCCAGAAGGTGGTCGCGAGCAGCAGCAGCAGCGGCACCGCGACGAACGGATCGCGAAGCCATTCGGCGACGATGTCGTAGCTGACGCTCGGCAGGCGCAGCAGCGAGACGAGCAGCCAGATCGAGAGCAAAAGCAGGGCGACGGAATTCAGCCGCATCGCCCACCAATCGCCGCCGCCATGATGCGCCGAGCCGAGGCCGCGCACCTGCTTGAGGGGGGTTTCCATTTTCATCGTCTCAAACTTCCCCGATCAGCCGAAATAGCCGCGCACGAACAGGATATAGGCCCACAAGGCGCCGGTCAGCACGAGCGGCAGCAGGGCCACGACCGTCGCCCAGGCCTTGTTGGTCTTCAGCTCGAAACCCGCGCCGGCATCCATGACGAGATGGCGAAGGCCCGAGGCGCAATGCTGCAAAAAGGCCCAGGTCAGGCCGACCAGCACGACCAGACCGGTCCAGTGCATCATCCAGCTCATGAAATAATCATAAGAGGCGCGGCCGTCGGCCAGCGACCACAGCCACCACAGCAAAAGCGCACCACCGACGATGCTGAGGCCTGCCCCGGTGATCCGGTGCAGGATCGAGACCAGCATGTGCGGCCCCCAGCGCCAGATGCTGAGATGCGGCGACAGCGGCCGGGCGGATTGCGATTTCATGGGCGAGAGCCCTCCCCTGTTCGGCCCTCGCTTTAGGACGATGGCTTGTGCCTCACAAGGGTGTGGCGGGATCGTTTGACGGGGCGGAAGCGGCGTTTTGGCTAAGACGATCTTAACCACCGCCGCCTTAAGCCTTCGCGTCTGTATTGAGGCGAAGGCGGTAAGAATGAGCGACCTGGCGATTGGCGACGATGCGAGCCTGTCCGAACGACTGGAAATGTTCGACCCGACGGGCGAACTGGCCGCCCGTTCGATCGACATCTGGAATCTGATCGGGGCCGAGCGCGCCGCGATCGCCCGCGCTTATTGGGAGCGCTACGCCCGCTCGCCCGAAATCCGCCAGACCATCACGCCCGACAAGATGGAAACGCTGATCCAGCGGATCATGCCCTATCTGGAAGGCCGCTATGCCGACCTGACCAATCCGCGCTGGGTGCAGACGGTCGGCGAATATGTCGCCGCCGCGACCCGTTCCGGCGTTTCGCCCACCACATTGTTCGCCGGCGTTGCCGCCGCGACCGAAGCCGCCGCCTTGCTGCTGTCCGAGAAACTGGCCGACGATCCGCCGCGGCTGGCCGCTCTGACCCGCTGGCTGCACCTCGGTTCGATGGTCGAGATGGACGCCTTCTCCGCCCATTATGAGCGGCTGCGCCAGGACGAGGCGCGCGCGCGCCGGCAGAATCAGGGTGCCGAATTCACCCAGGAAATCGTCGGTGTGATCGATCGCACCGCATCGGGCAGCAAGGCGCTGCGCGGCCAGGCGAGCGATGCCTCGGCAGCGGCGCGCGGCATGCTGGGCAAGACCAGCGAAGTCGCCGCGGCGGCCGAACAATCGGCGGTGGCGATGCGCGAAGCGGCGCAGACCGCCGCGGGCCTGATCATGGCGATCGAGGAAGCGCGTACGGAAGTGGAGGTCGCCGCCGGCGTCGCCAGCCGCGCGGGCGCTCAGGCGCAGGATGCGGTCGCGGTCAGCCAGGCGCTGTCCACCCATGTGGAAGCGATCGAATCGATCCTCGGCCTCATTCGCGACATTGCCGGGCAGACCAATTTGCTCGCCTTGAACGCGACGATCGAGGCGGCGCGGGCGGGCGATGCCGGCCGCGGCTTCGCCGTCGTCGCGCAGGAAGTGAAGAGCCTGGCCAGCCAGACGGCGCGGGCGACCGACGACATCGCGACCAAGATCGGCGCGATCCAGTCGGCCACCAAGCAGACGGTCGAGGCCAATGATTCCATCCGCCACACGGTCGAGGAGGTGCAGACCAGCGCCGACCGCATCCGCACCGCGATGGAGATGCAGGCACAGACCGTGACGATGATCACCGCCGCGGTGGACGAGACGGCTCTGGCCGCCGATTCCATGTCGAGCACCATCGCCGCGATCCGCGCCGACACCGAGACGGTCGCCAGCGAGATTGACGAGGTCGAGAAGAATTTCGGCGAGGTCGACGAGCAATTGGCCCGCTTCAAGGCGACGGCGAATAGGTTCGTGCAGAGTTTTGCGGCTTAAGGCCAGGCGACGGGAACGTCGCAGCCTGACTCCCTCTCCCCGGCGGGGAGAGGGCTGGGGTGAGGGGGCTCGGCGCCGGTTACGCGCCTGAGCGGTTCCGCGCGATCAGCAGCTGCTGGCGGATCGCTTCCAGCACAACATCCGTGTCCTGCAGCACCTCATCGTTCCAGAAGCGCAGGACGACATAGCCATAGGCTTCGATGATCGCGGTGCGCGCCGCGTCCTGCTCGGCATCATGCTGCCCGCCGTCGAGTTCGATCGCCAGCCGCGCGCTGCGGCAGGCGAAATCGGCGATGTAATTGTCGATCTGGAACTGGAAGACGAACTTTTCATCTTCAAGCCGGCGATTGCGGAAGCGGTGCCAGAGACGGGCTTCGGCTTCGGTTTTGTCGCGACGCAGTTTGCGCGCGATCGGGGTCAGGCGATTCACTCCCAACGCCGGGCCCCCTCACCCAACCCTCTCCCCGCAGGGGAGAGGGCTATTAGACCTCGCTAAAATCCGACTTTGGGCGCGACATCCACCGTCCCGCGCTCGCTCGCCGCGATTTCGTGATATTCGCAGGGCTGGAAGCCGAAGGCGCCGGCGAACAGGACGGCCGGGAAGCTTTCGCGGGCGCTGTTATAATCCGCGCTGACCGAGTTGAAGGCGCGGCGGGCTGCCGCCAGCTTGTCCTCGGTGTCCGCCAGTTCGTTCTGCAATTGCTGGAAATTGGCGCTGGCCTTCAGCTCCGGATAGGCTTCGGCCAGAGCGAACAGGCGGCCCATCGCGCCGGACAGAGCGGCTTCGGCCCCTGCCCCGGCGCCGGGCGCTTCGGCCTTGTTGCGCGCCTCGATCACCGCGTCGAAGGTCGCCTGCTCATGCGCGGCATAGCCCTTCACGGTGGCGACCAGATTGGGGATGAGATCGTGCCGCTGGCGCAATTGCGCGGCGATGTCGGCGCTGCCCTGGCGGCAATTCTGCCGGAGCGCGACCAGCCGGTTGTAGATGACGATCACCATCAAAACGACGATCGCGAACAGCACCAAAATGCCGATCAACACCCATTCCATCGCGGCGACTCCCCCTGTTCGGCGAATGCGGTTAGCATGGGCTATCATC
Source organism: Pseudomonadota bacterium (assembly GCA_023424095.1). Lineage (GTDB taxonomy): Bacteria > Pseudomonadota > Alphaproteobacteria > Sphingomonadales > Sphingomonadaceae > Allosphingosinicella. Next base: position 10,855 of record JAFAEG010000137.1, read on the forward strand.
GCTTGGGGGCGCGTGCAAAGATGATCCAACAGCTCGATGCCGATGCCCTGATGGCCGGCGATCTGGGCCAGTGGCTGGCGACGCAGGGCGATGCCCGGGCGGAGGCGAAGCGCAAGGCGCGCTTCCGGATGACGCTCACGGTGATGCTGGCGATCGCCGTTGGGCTGCTGGCCTTCACGCTGACCCGCAATGCGGAGCTGACCATTTTTCCCGCCGCGGGGATTCTCGGGCTTGGCGCCGGCTGGGCGCATGCCGCCAAGGCCCCGATCCTGCGCGCGATCAAGGATCAGATGAACGGCAGGATCGCGGCCGCGCTCGAGCTGAATTATGCCCATGATTGCCTGCCGGGGCAGGAATATGATCGCGCCAAGCAGTTCGACCTGCTGCCCAATTACGACCGGGAGGCGTTCGAGGACCGCTGGTGGGGCCATGTCGGCGACGTGCCCTTCGCGGTCTATGAGGCGCATCTCCAGCAATGGCAGGGGTCGGGAAAGAATCGCCGGCTGGTCACGGTCTTTCGCGGTTCGATCCTGACCATCGCTTTCCAGCGGCGCTTCCACGGCACCACTCTGGTCGAGCGGTCCGGCACGCGGATCACCTTTTTCGGGCTCAAGGATTCCATTTCGCCGGGCGGGGTGAAGCTGGACCGGGTGAGCATGGTCGATCCGCGTTTCGCCGAGGATTTCTGGGTGTGGACGACCGATCCGGTCGAGGCCCATTATCTGGTCCATCCCGAATATGTGGAGCGGCTGATCGCGGTCGAGCAGGCCTTTGAGGGGCAGAGGATCCGCGCGCTATTCCAGGGCGGCGAGCTGCTGATCGTGCTGGATTCGGGCAATATGTTCGAAACCGGCTCGCTGGATTCGAGCAAGGACCGTGATCTGCTGGCAACCTGCATCGCCCAGTTCAGCAGCCTGGCAAACCTCGCCGTGCAGCTGAACGAACGGCCGCGCGGCACCCCGACGGCGTGACGGACGGGCGCGGAGCCGCTACCGCCCGGGCATGACCGAAAAGCTCAACATCATCGTCACCGGCAGCAGCCGGGGGATCGGCGCGGCGATCACGGCCTCGCTCGCCGGGCACAATGTCGTCGGCCATTCGACCGGGGGCGGCGAGGCCATGCTCGCGTCGGATTTCGGCGATCCGCAGCAGGTCACCGCTTTCTGGTGGGAGGCGATGGGCCGGCTGGACGGCCGGGTCGACGTGCTGATCAACAATGCCGGTATCTTCGAGGCGACGCCGATCGAGCAAGGCGACGAGGGCTGGCTGAGCGGGTGGGAGCGCACGATGCAGGTGAATTTGACCGCCTCGGCCGCCTTGTGCCGGCTCGCGGTGCTGCATTTCCGGGAAAAAGGCGGCGGCCGGATCGTCAATGTTGCCAGCCGTGCCGCCTATCGCGGGGATTCGCCGCAGCATTGGCATTATGCCGCGTCCAAGGCCGGAATGATCGGCATGACCAAGAGCATCGCCCGCGGTTATGCGCACGAAAATGTCCTCGCCTTCGCGGTCTGCCCCGGTTTCACCATGACCGGCATGGCCGAGGATTATCTCGCCAGCCGCGGCGGCGACAAATTGCTGGCCGACATTCCCCTGGGGCGCGTGGCGGATGCGGCGGAAGTGGCGGAGACGGTGCGCTGGCTGGCCACGCAGGCACCGGCGAGCGCAACCGGGGCGGTGATCGACGTGAACGGAGCGTCCTATGTTCGTTAGCCTTCTCGCCCTCGCTTTCGCCGCCCAGCCCGCCACTGGTCCGGTGACCGGGCAGCAGCTCGCCGCCGCCTGCCGGGACCGTATCGGCTGGAGCGATCCGGCGCCGCCGACACGGATCGCGCCCAACGCTTTTTATGTCGGCACCTGCGGCATAACCGCGATCCTGATTCCGACGCCGCGCGGCCATGTGCTGATCGACGGCGCGACGGCGGAGGCCGCGCCGCACATCGCCGCCAATATCCGCCGGCTCGGCTACCGGCTGCAGGATGTGCGCTATCTGCTGGTCAGCCACGAGCATCTCGACCATGCCGGCGGCATCGCCGAATTGAAGCGGCTGACCGGGGCGCGGCTGGTCGCGCGGGCCGAGGCGCAAGCGGGGCTGGAAAGCGGCCGCACCGAACCGTCCGACCCGGAATTGGGGACGATCCCGGATTTCGAAGGCGCAGCGGTCGATCAGCTGATCCGCGACGGCGAGACCATCCGGATCGGCAGCGTCACTTTGACCGCCCACGCGACGCCCGGCCACACGCCCGGCGGGACGAGCTGGTCGTGGCGGACCTGCGCGGCGGCCAATTGCCGCACCATCGTTTATGCCGACAGCGTGAGCGCGGTTGGGCCGGATAGCTATCGCTTCACCGATCATCCCGCGCGGGTCGCGCCATTCCGGACCACCTTCGCGAAGGTCGCGGCGCTGGACTGCGACATTCTGATCACCCCGCATCCGTCGGCGAGCAATCTGTTCGCGCGGCTGGCGGGAGAAGCGCCGTTGCGCGACGCCAATGCTTGCCGGGCCTATGCGGAGACGGGGCGGCAGCGGCTGGACGAGCGGCTGGCGCGGGAGGCGGCGGCGCGATGAGCTGGATCGTCACTTTGCCCTGCACGCGGGCCGAGGCGGCCTTGCTCGAGGAAGAAAGCGAAGCCTTTGCGGCGATGGCGATGCCGCCGGTTCTGGTCGCAAGCGAGGATGACGACGGCCATTGGCGGCTCGACGCCTATTTCGAGGCGAAGCCGAATGCCGGCGATCTGCGCGCTTTACTGGCGCTGCTGCCGAGCGCGAAGGGAGCGCAGCCCAAGGCGCAGCGCCTGCCCGAGCAGGATTGGGTGACTTTGAGCCAGGCGGGGCTGCAGCCGATCCAGGCCGGGCGTTTCTTCGTCCACACGCCGGCGCATCGCGGCGAGGGGCCGGCCGATGCCGTGGCGCTGGAGATCGACGCGGGCCGCGCCTTCGGCACCGGCCAGCATGAGACGACGACGGGCTGCCTTGAGGCGCTCGATGCGCTGAAGCGGCAGGGCTTCGTCGCGCGCAATCTGATCGACGTCGGCACCGGCACCGGCCTGCTCGCCTTCGCGGCGCTCAATCTGTGGCCGCAGGCGCGGGCGACGGCGTCGGACATCGATCCGGTCTCGGTCGACGTGACGCGCGAGAATGCCGGCGTGAACAAGGTGAAGGTCGGCGCGGCGCCGGGGCAGCTGGACCTCGCGGTGGCGGGCGGGCTGGATCATCCCAAGCTGCGGCAGCGCGGGCCTTATGATCTGATCATCGCCAACATCCTGGCCGGGCCGCTGGTGGCGCTGGCGCCGAGCCTGGCCCCGGCCTTGCTGCCGGGCGGGCGGCTGGTGCTTGCGGGGCTGCTGAAGAGCCAGGCGGATGCCGTCTTGCGCGCTTATGCCCGCGAAGGGCTGCGGCCCTATTCCCGCGAGACGCGCGGCGACTGGCCGACTTTGGTACTGCGGGCGCCGCGCGTGGGCATCGCCCGGCCGCTGCGGACCGGCGTAAAGGCGCCGACCGGGACGGGGACGCTGTAGGGCGCGAAGTCAGACTGGCCGCAGTGGGCCGTGGGTCATGAAGACGAAGGTGCCCCCGGACGGGCCGCGATAGGCACCGGCCGCACCGGCAAGATGGGCGGCCAGCGCCGTGAAGCCCCACGCCTCTCCCTGCTCGATGTCCATCGTCCGCTGCTGCATCGCTTCGAGCCGCTGCGTCTGCGCGAACTGCCTGACGAGCCGCGCATGTGCCGCCAGCGGCGGCGACACGGAGGGGTGGTCCCAGCCCCAAAGCCAGCTGCGCCGGGCGGCGACATAGGTGCCGATCACCTGCACATCCGCCTCGACCCGGCCGCCATCGCGGGTGGCGAAGGCGAGGATGCCACGCTCGAGATCGGCCGACCAATCGCCAATGCCCCAGCGCGCATCGTTCGCCTCATTCTTCGTGCGCAATTCGACATTCGCCTGCGCGCTGATCTCGTCGAGCTGCGCGTCTGTCAGGCCGGGGGGATAGGATGGCAAAGCCGACGCCTGGGCGAAGGCCGGCCGATTCAACCCGGCGAGCAGCAGGGCTGCGGCACCCCCCAGGACGAAATGACGGCGATCGGTGCCGATCAGCGCGGCACGTCCAGCAGCGGCGAGCGCGGGCCGACATTGCGGTTGATGATCGTCGCTTCGCGGCAGCCATTTACGTGCCGGTCGACCGCGAGCAGCAATTGCGCGGGCGGTTGCTGGTCGAGGCGGCTGCCGGGAGGAGCCCGCTTCTCGCCGGCGACCTGCACAGTGAGCGGCAGGCAGCCGGGGCCGGAACCGAGCGCGTTGGGCATCCTGAACGGACTGTCCGTGTCCTGGGCCGACGGAGCGAGCGTCAGCGGATCGGGGGCGTCGCGCGCTGCGGGCGCGGCGGGCGGAGAGATGGAACCGGCCTGCGTGGCCAGGATGACGCCGAGGATGAGCAGCTTCATCGCGAACCTCCCGAGAAGGCGGAGAGACTAGCAGATCAGCGCGGGAAGGTCACGCCTGCGCCGCGGCGACGATCTGCAGCCAGGCGGCTTCGTCTATCACTTCGATGCCCAGTTCGGCCGCTTTCTTCAGCTTCGAACCCGCGCCGGGGCCGGCGACGACCAGGTCGGTCTTGGCCGAGACCGAACCAGCCGCCTTCGCGCCCAACGCTTCGGCCTGCGCCTTCGCTTCGTCGCGGGAAATGGCCTCGAGGCTGCCGGTGAAGACGATGGTCTTGCCGGTGACCGGGGATTGCAGGGTTTCGACGATGTAATCCGGCGGCGACACCTCGGCGAGGAGATCGTCCCAGACGGTCCGGTTGTGCGGCTCGTGGAAGAAATCGGCGAGCGCGTGGCCGACGGCGGCGCCGATCTGGTCGACGCCGATATGTTCGGCGATCGCCTTGTTCAGGCGGTTGCGGAATTTGGCGGGCTCCTCGCCCAGCACCGGGGCGGCGGCGGCGCGTAGGGCGATCAGTTCGTCGGCCAGCGCCTTGACCGCGCCGAGCGTGGTGAGGCGCTTCAGCAGATCGCGGGCGGTGACGATGCCGATGTGGCGGATGCCGAGGCCGAACAGCAAGCGGGCGGCGTCGGGCGCGCGCTTCGCCTCGATCGCGGCGAGCATATTGTCGACCGAAATCTCCTTCCAGCCGGGGCGGGCGACAAGTTCCTCGCGATGCGCCTTCAGCCGGAAGATGTCGGCGGGCTCGCGGATCCAGCCGAGATCGAGAAATTCCTGGATGCTCTTTTCGCCCAGGCCTTCGATGTCGAGCGCGCCGCGGCTGACGAAATGGCGCAGCCGCTCGAAACGCTGGGCCGGGCAGATCAGGCCGCCGGTGCAGCGGATATCGACCTCGCCCTCCTCGGCGACCGCTTCGGAACCGCATTCGGGGCAGGTGGCGGGGTAGAGATAAGGCGCGAGCTGCGCGTGGGCGGCGGGGGGCGTGACGACTTCGACGATCTGCGGGATGACGTCGCCGGCGCGCTGCAGGCGGACACGGTCGCCGACGCGCGCATCCAGCCGGGCGATTTCGTGGGCATTGTGCAGGGTGGCGTTGGTGACGGTGACGCCGCCGACGCCGACCGGCTTCAGCCGCGCGACGGGGGTCAGCTTGCCGGTGCGGCCGACCTGGATGTCGATCGCGAGCAATTCGGTTTCGGCCTGCTCGGCCGGGAATTTGTGCGCCAAGGCCCAGCGCGGCGCCTTGCCGATCGCGCCCAGCCGCCGCTGCCAGTCCAGCCGGTCGACCTTGTAGACGACGCCGTCGATATCGAACGGCAGATCGGCGCGCTTCGCCTCTATGCCACGATAATGGGCGAGCGCGGCGTCGGTGGTCGCGGCGCGGATCAGATCGTCCGCGATGGGCACGCCCCAGGCGGCGATCGACTGCATGACGTCATATTGCGTCTCCGCCGGCAGCGTCGACGCCTCGCCCCAGCCATGGGCGTAGAAGCGCAAGGGGCGCGAGGCGGTGACCGCCGCATCCTTCTGGCGCAGCGAGCCGGCGGCGGCGTTGCGGGGATTGGCGAACTGGCGCGCCTTGTCGGGGTCTTCGGCCTCGGCGAGCAGACGGGCGTTGAGCTCGCCGAAATCGGCCTTCGACATATAGACCTCGCCGCGGATCTCGAAGATTGCGGGCGCGTCGCCATGCAGGCGTTGGGGGATGTCGGCGATGGTGGCGACGTTGGCGGTGACATCCTCGCCGGTCGTGCCGTCGCCGCGGGTGGCGGCGAGCACGAGCGCACCATTCTCGTAGCGCAGCGCGCAGGACAGGCCGTCGATCTTCGGCTCGGCGGTAAGCGCGATTTCGGCGTCGGCGGGCAGTTTCAGATAGCGGCGGACGCGCTCGACGAAATCGGTGACGTCCTCGTCGGCGAAGCCATTGTCGAGGCTGAGCATCGGCAATTTGTGCGCGACCTTCGACAGATGCGCCGCCGGCGCCGCGCCGACGACCTTGGACGGGGAATCGGCGCGGACCAAATGCGGAAATTGCTTCTCCAGCGCGGCATTGCTGCGGACCAGCGCGTCATAATCCGCGTCGGAAAGCTCCGGCGCGTCGTCGGTGTGGTAGAGGCGATTGTGGCGCGCGATCTCGGCGGCGAGGCGTTCGAGTTCGGCGGCGGCTTCGGCTTCGGTCGTCATTGCAACGGTCCATAACCCCGCCCGCTCATGCTGAGTAGGGACTGAGCGAAGTCGAAGGCCCGTATCGAAGCACGCTCGATGGGATCCTTCGATACGCCGCTTCGGCAAGCTCAGCGGCTACTCAGGATGAGCGGGGATGGGTGTGGTTGCCGCCTTTCCAGCTTCAGCGGCAAGCCGCCTTCGGGCCGCAAGGTCACGGTTCCGATCGGCCGGACGACGCGGTCGCTGGCCGGAGAGAAACGCCATTCGGCCAGCCAGTAGGCGAGCACGCTGAGCGCCTCCTTCATCGCGAAGCGCATGCCGACACAGATGCGCGGGCCGGCGCCGAAGGGGACATATTGGAAGCGATGATAGGCGGCGCGGCGCTCCGGCAGCCAGCGGTCCGGATCGAAGACGTCGGGATCGTCCCACAGATCCTGGTGCCGGTGGAGCAGCCACGGCCAGATCGAGACGATGTCGCCGGGATCGGTCTGATACTCGCCGAGCTGATCGGTGGCGAGGGTCTGGCGATCGAAGCGCGGCACCGGCGGATAGAGGCGCATCGATTCCTCCAGCACGCGGCGGAGGATCGGGAGGTTGTCGCTGGGATCGGCGGTGGACAGCACCGCCTGCGCCTCTTGCGCCACCATTTCCTGCCAATGGGGCTGCGCGGCGAGGAGGAAGAGCGTCCAGGTGATGGCGTTGGCGGTGGTTTCGTGGCCGGCGAGGTAGAAAGTGGCGGTATTGTCGACGGCGAGCGCCAGCGCTTCGGCGGAGTCGAACTGGTCACGCAGGGCCCGGATCAGGATGCCGAGGAAATCATCGCCGCCGCCATCAGGGAGGCGGCCGCGAACGACGTCGGCGAGCGTCTTGCGGAGGTAGGCCTGGCCGCGCTGCCCCCGGCGGATGGCGCTTGTGTAGGGGATGGGCGGCAGGCCGAGCATGGCGGTGAGCCGCGCCTCGCTCGCGGCGGTCAGCGCCGCCTCGATATGCGCCATCGCGGCCGGGGTGGTCAGGCGCGGATCGCCACCGAACAGGCTGTCCGAGATGATCGACATGGTGGTGTGGGTGGCGATCGCGGCGAGATCGTGCGTCTCGCCCGATTGCCAGTCTGCGGCCTTAGCCTGCGCGACGCGGGCGAAGACGGGCACGAGGGCATCGACCGCGGCCGGGGCGAAGCTGGCGGCGACGATCTTGCGCTGGTCGCGCCACAATTGGCCGTCGCTGGTGAGCAGACCGCGGCCGATCACCGGGTCCAGCAATTTCTTGACGATGTCCGGCTTGGCGTAGTTGGCGGCATTGGTCTGCAGCACCTGCTGGATCACGTCGGGCTTGAGCGGGATGTGGACGATCCAGCCGAGCACGTTGCGCTTCATGTGCGGAACCCGGAACGCCTTCTCCGACCAGCCGAACACCGAATTGCGCGCCCGCTCCCCGAACAGCCCGCGCCAGGCCGGGACAGGGCCGGCGCCGCGCGGCGGATGGGGCGGGATGAAGCGGGCGGTGGCCATCTCCGCACTCCTTAGCGAGTGGCGCGCCTATCGCGAAGGCAGCGGACAGCTTTCGCTTAGGCCATGGCTATCGCGCGACAAGGCGCGCGGCGACATTTTCGGGTCCAGGAGAAAGACCGCTCATGCCAGCACGGATTTCGTCAGCCGATTCTAGTTCGCAGGTGCCAGCCGGAAGGCCGGGGTTATCGCGACTCGCTAGACGCACCGAGCGTCCTTCGCAAACCGGATAGTAAAAGAGGAACTCCCGGTCCGACCGGCGCTCCATCAGCAGGTAAAGTACGCTGCCAGGTTCGAAGCCTTCGCTATCGACCCAGGCCACGAAAAGGCGATTCGAATTGTCGAGCGGAACGAAGCCCAACACCGAATCTTCGTAGACCCGAGTCAGGCCATTCTCTTCGACGCTGGCGCGCACATCGGGGAAATCGCGCTCGCTATCGAACAGGCGGTACAAGCCGGGAGGCAGTGGTTGCACGGACTCGGAGGCTGGAAACACCGCCTTGCCTCCCCAACAGCCGGAAAGCGCGAGCATGGCAGCCGCGACCATCAGTCGCGTGACGACGGTCATTTCTTCACTCCGCCGCCAGCAATTGCTCGGCGCCTCCAAGGTCAACGCTGACCAGACGGCTGATGCCCTTCTCCACCATCGTTACGCCGAACAGGCGGTGCATGCGGCTCATCGTCACGGCGTTGTGCGTGACGATCAAATAGCGCGTGTCGGTTTCCTGCGTCATCCGGTCGAGCAGGCCGCAGAAGCGCTCGATGTTCGCGTCGTCCAGCGGCGCATCGACTTCGTCGAGGACGCAGATCGGGGCGGGGTTGGTCAGGAAGAGCGCGAAGATCAGGGCGACGGCGGTGAGCGCCTGTTCGCCGCCCGACAGCAAGGTGAGCGACTGGAGGCGCTTGCCGGGGGGCTGGGCCATGATCTCGAGGCCTGCTTCGAGCGGGTCGTCGCTTTCGACCAGAGCGAGGTGCGCCTGGCCGCCTTCGAACAGGGTGGTGAACAGGCTGCGGAAATGGCGGTCGACCTGCTCGAACGCTTCCAGCAGGCGCGCGCGGCCCTCGCGATTCAGGCTGCCGATCGAGCCGCGCAGGCGGTTGATCGCGGTGCCCAATTCCTCGCGCTCGGCGATGCTGGTCTCGCGGCCTTCCTCCAGCTCGGCCAGCTCGCGCTCGGCGATGAGGTTCACTGGCCCGAGCCGTTCGCGGTCGAGGGTGAGGCGTTCGAGGCGGGAGGATTCCTCCTGGCCCAGGCCGGTGCCGTCTTCCTCGAAGCCGATCCGCTGGGGCAGCAAGGGCGGCGGGCATTCGAACTTCTCGCCGGAGATGCGGGCCATCTCGATCCGGCGGCTATCCTGATTTTCGGCGCGAGCCTGCGCGCCGGCGCGGGCTTCGCGGGCGGTGGCGAGCGCTTCGGTCAGGCCGCCCATCGCCGCTTCGGCTTCGCGGACGATCGCTTCGGCGGCGCGCTCGGCCTCGGCCGTGTCGCGGGCGGATTGCTGGGAGGCGCCGATGCCGGCTTCGGCGGTGGCGACCTCGGCGGCGAGGCGTTCGGGCGCGCCTTCCAGGGCGGCGGCTTCCTCTTCCGCTTCGGCGATTCGGCGGGCGAGTTCCTCGTCGCGCTCGAGGGCGCGGGCGGAGCGGCCGGTCCAGTCCTGCAATTCGTTCGCGGCGGCGGCGCGGCGGCGGCTGTCGTCGGCCAAGGCGCGGGCATGGGTGGCGGCCTCGGCGCGGATTTCGGCGAGGGCGCGCTGGCGTTCTTCGGCGATCGTGGATGCGTCGGCGACGGCGGCGCGGGTGGCGGCGGGATCGGGCAGAGCGGCGAGCGCGGCCAAGGCCTCATCGTGGCGGGCGGCGGCTTCGGTGCGCTCGCGGGCGGCATGTTCGGCGCGCTCGTCCAGGCCGGAGCGCCGGATGTCGAGCCGTTCCAGCTCGGC
>JAFAEG010000035.1 GCA_023424095.1 Pseudomonadota bacterium
CACCCGCGCCTTCGCGCGGGCCCCTCCACCGCCTTCGGCGGTCCCCCTCCCCTGCAAATGCAGGGGAGGAATTTTTGTCGGTCGATCCTATATCTGCTTTCGTGAGCCCGCCCCTCTACAGCCGCGACATCCTTCGCCTGGCGGCCAGCATTCCGCATCTCGGTCTGCTGGAGCATCCGGCGGCGCGGTCGGAGCGGGCGTCGGCTCTGTGCGGGAGTCGGGTGACGGTGACCGTCGCCATGGATGAGGCAGGCTGCGTCTCGTCGCTAGGGCAGGAGGTGAAGGCCTGTGCGCTTGGCCAGGCGTCTGCCGCCTTGATGGGGCGCCATGCGATCGGCCGGAGCGCGAAGGAGCTGGCGACAGCGCGCGATGCCCTCGCGGACTTCCTGGAAGGGGCGAGCGACGATCCGGGCGATTGGCCGGGGCTGGAGGCGCTGGCCGCGGCGCGGGCCTATCCGGCGCGGCGCGCGTCGATCATGCTGCCGTTCGAGGCGGTGGCGGAAGCGGCGCTCAGGGCCGGCGCTCAGGAACGGTCCGCAGCGTCTTCCTCTGCCGCGCCATCGCCTTCCTCTTCCGAGAGGTAATCGGCGGCGTCGAGGTTGATCGCCTTGCCGCCCGCGCGGGGGGCGCTGAGCGGCTCCGGTTCCGGCGTTGACGTGTTCTTGCGGAACAGCCAGCGGCCCGAGGTGATGTCGCCCTCGACCTGCAGGGCCAGGCGCTCGGCATCGCGGCGGCGCACGTCGACGATCGCTTCCTCCGCCTCGTCCTCGCTATAGCCAAGGCCGATCAAGGCGGCGCGGCCCATCGCCATCGCGGATTCCAGCGTCTCGCGGATCTGGTAATCGACGCCGTTGCGAATCAGCCGCATCGAATGGCCGCGATCGTAGGAGCGGACGAACAGCCGTGCCGCGTCGAATTCCGACTGGCAAAGCTCGACGATGCGGTCGGCTTCTTCGGGATCGTCGACGCAGACCATGATCGCCTCGGCTTCCGCGGCGCCGGAGGCGTGGAGGACGTCGAGCCTTGTGCCGTCGCCATAATAGACCTTGAAGCCGAAGCGGCCGGCGGCGCGGATCATGTCCACGTCCTTCTCGATCACCGACAGGCTGACGTCGCGCGCCAGCAGGGCCTGCGCCACCACCTGCGCAAAGCGGCCAAAGCCAATGAACAGAACATCGCCGCGCAGCCCGTCCGCCGCCTCGGTCCCTTCTCGCGAGACTTTCGGTTCGGGCAGGAGGCGGTCGACGGCGAGGATGACGAGCGGGGTCAGCACCATCGAGATGATGACGACCGCGGTGAACAGGGCGTTTTGCGGCGCGCTGATCAGCCCGGCGAGGGCGGCGGCCGAATAGACGACGAAGGCGAATTCGCCACCTTGCGCGAACAAGGCCGCGCGGTGAACCGCCTCGTCCCGATGGGCGCGGAACAGGCGTGCGATCACGTAGATGCCAATGCCTTTTGTGGCCATCGCGGCGGCGACCGCGGCCAGGACGAAGCCCCATTGGGCGATGACGAGGCCGATATCGAGCGCCATGCCGACGCTGAGGAAGAAGAGGCCGAGCAGGATGCCGCGGAACGGCTCGATATCCGCGGCGACCTGGTGCCGGTAGGTCGAATCGGAGAGCAATACGCCGGCCAGGAAGGCGCCCATCGCCATCGACAGGCCGGCCCGCTGCATGAGCAGGGCCGCGCCCAATACGATCAGCAGGGCGAATGCGGTCATCACCTCGCGCGCGCCGGTGCGCGAGAGGATGCCGAAAATCGGGTCGAGCAGATAGCGCCCGGCGAAAATCACGAACAGCACCGCGCCCACGCCGATCAGGATGGACTGCCAGGCGGGCATGGCGTCGGGACTGGGGCCGGCCAGCAACGTGCCGAGCAGGACCAGGATCGCCAGCAAGGGGACGATCATCAGGTCTTCGAACAACAGGATCGCGACCGCCCGCTGTCCGCTTTCCGAGCCGGTGCCCTCGCGCTCCTCGACCATGCGCATGATGACGGCGGTGGAGGACATGACGAAGCCGGAGGCGGCGACGAAGGCGCCGATCGTGCCGAGCCCGAAGGCGATGCCGGCAAGGGTCAGCAGGAGGGTGCAGGCCAGCACCTGCGCGGCGCCCAGTCCGAAGATCGCGCCGCGCATCCGCCACAGCCGCTGCGGCCGCATTTCGAGCCCGATCAGGAAGAGGAACATCACCACGCCGATCTCGGCGACGTGGAGCAAGGTGACCGGATCGGTGACGATGCCGATCCCCCACGGGCCGACGATCAGGCCGGCGACGAGATAGCCGAGGATGGCGCCGAGGCCGAGCTTGCGGAAGATCGGCACCGCGATGACGGCCGCGCCGAGCAAGGCGACGGTCGCGCCGAGTTCCAGTCCGCCCGCTTCCGCCGCCATAATGTTTCTCCCTGTTTACGCAGTCGCGGCGGCGGGGCGCGGGGTCAAGGCCGGATCAAAGCGAGGATGTGGTCGACGACCGTGTCTGGCTCGTCCTCGGCGGCGATGCGATGGTGGGCGAGGCGATAATGGCGTTCGCGGCGCGCGGCGAGCGCGGCAAGCTTTGCGGGCAGGTCGGGGCCGGCGAGGAGCGGGCGGTGGCTCTGGTCCGCCAGCCGCGTGACGAGGATTTCGGACGGAATGTCGAGCCAGATCGTGGTCGCGCGCGCCAGCAGCAGTCGGCGCGTGCCCGTTTGCGGCATTGCGCCGCCGCCGGTGGCCAGAACACACGTCGTCCCGTCGAGCAGTCGGTCGATGGTCTGGCGTTCGAGGGTCCGGAAATGCGCCTCGCCGTGGCGGGCGAAGAGGTTGGCGATGCTTTCCCCCGTCTCGCCTTCGATGCTGGCGTCGGAATCGGCGAACGGCCAGGCGAGTTGGTCCGCGAGCAGGCGGCCGACCGTGCTCTTGCCGGACCCCGGCATCCCGACGAGCGCCACCGGGCGAAGGAGATGCGGGCCGTTCATGCGCGGCGGGGCTATACATGGGGGCGGGGGATGGGGCAAAAGCCCGGCCATGCCTCCTAGCCGTTTCCAGTCGCTGTCGTCCGACCGCCGCCGCCGGGGCGTTTCGCCCGGCATCATCGCCCTGATCGTGCTCGGCCTGATCCTGGCCTTCCTCTTCTTCCTGTCCACGCTCGACACCGAAAAGCCGACCGGGCCGATGGAGCAGGACGTCACCGATGCTCTCCCGAAGAGCTAAATCGCTCCTCCTGGCGTGCGGCGTCTGCGCGGCAGTGCTGCCGGCGGTCGCGGTCAGTGCCGGCGGCGAATTGCCGCCTGGCTTCGGCGATCCCGGCGCGCAGCCCAAGGCGCCGCCGCCGCCGACCACCCCCACGCCCACGACGGTGCGGCCGGAGAATGAGACGCCAGTGGTGCCGGTCCGTCCGGTCCGGCCCGAAGCGCAGGTGCAGGAGACGACCGATTCGGCGCTGACCGACCTGGAAATGCTGCCGCCTCCACCACCGCCGCCGCTTTACGATATTCCGGCCGGGTCGGAGCGGGCGACGGACATTGTCGGCCTGATCAACGTCATCAATCGCGGCCTGCCGATCGACGCCTTCGGCGATGCCAGCGGGCCGTATCTCACCACCTTGATGCAGCGGCTGGACGCGCCGATTCCGTCGCGCTGGACGCAGATCCTGCTGCGCCGCGCGCTAATGTCGCGGGTGACCGCGCCGCGCGGCATCGATCCGGCGGATTTCGTCGCGGCCCGCGTGCGCCTCCTGGTGCGGATGGGCGAAGCGGACGCGGCGCGGATGCTGGCGCAGGCGATCGACGTGGTCAGCTACACGCCGATGATGGTGGGCGCGGCCTATGAGGCGTCGCTGGCCAGCGCCGATCCTGCGGGCCTGTGTCCGCTGGTGCAGAAAGGCCGCGCCTCGTTCGACGATCCGGCCTGGCCGATGGCGGATGCAATGTGCGCCGCGATGCAGGGCGAGCCGGGCAGGGCGGGCGCCTTGCTCGACGAGGCGCGGCGCAAGGGCGCGAGCGGCATCGATCTGTTGCTGGCCGAAAAGATTGTCGGCGCGGGCAGCGGCACCGGCCGCTCGGTCGAGATCAATTGGGACGAAGTGCCGGAGCTGAACGTCTGGCGCTTCGGGCTGGCCAGCGCCGCCGGCGTGGTCCTGCCGGAGCGGCTGATCGGGCCGGCAGGCGCGCGGATGCAGGCCTGGCTGGCGCGCGCGCCGATGGTGCCGGCGACCGAGCGGCTGGGCGCGGCAGATGCCGCCGCGACGCTCGGCGTTTTCTCGTCCGCGTCGCTGATGAACGCTTATGCTCTGGCCTTCGACATGCGGCAGGCGGCAGGCGAGGCCGAGGCGGAAGGATCGCTGACCAGCCGGCTCGCGGCCGCCTTCAACGGCGAACCCGCCGCGCGGGTGGTCGCGCTGCGGGGGATCTGGGGCGAGAACGAGCCGAGTGCGGGCGACCTCTACCCCCGGCTGATCCTGACCGCTGGGGCGGCGGCGCAGGTGGCCGCGGACGGCAATTATTCGGGCGACGCGGACGAGATCGTCGCGTCGCTGTTCGCGGCCGGGATGGACGGCGAGGCGGCGGCATGGACCGGCATTGTCGAGGGCGAGGGCGGCTCGACCCTGGGCTGGGCCTTGCTCGCGGTCGGTGCGCCGCAACTGGCGGTCGATGTCGACGGCTCGCGCATTCGCGGCTTTGCCGGTGCGGACGGCGATTTGCGGGCGCGGATGCTGGCGGCGGCTTTGGCAGGGCTCGGCCGGATGGACGACAATGCGGCGATTGCGCAGGGCATCGACGTGGCGCGCACCGATGTCTGGACCGAGGCGCTGGATCGGGCCGCATCGGCGGGGCAGGGGGGCACGGTCGCCCTGCTCGCCGCGATCGGCATGCAAGTGCCCGACTGGCGCGGCGTGCCGCCGGAGCATCTCTACCACATCACCCGCGCGCTTCGCCGGGTGGGCCTGGAATATGAGGCGCGGATGATCGCCGCCGAGGCCCTTACCCGGCTATGAACGCGCCTGGCGATCGACAAGCGATCGAGGCGTTTCTGGAGATGATGGCGGCGGAGGCCGGAGCGGCGCGCAACACCCTGCTGGCCTATCGGCGCGACCTGGAGGGCGCTTCAGCGTCGCTGGGCGGCAAGCTGGCCGGGGCGGGCGATGCCGAGCTTCAGCTTCTGGCGGCGGAATGGATGCCGCTCGCGCGCTCGAGCGTGGCGCGCAAGGCGGCGGCGTTGCGGCGCTTCTACGGCTTTCTCCATGCCGAGCAGATGCGGGCCGACGACCCGTCAGCGGCGCTGCCGCGGCCGGGGCGGGACCGGCCGTTGCCCAAGGTGCTGGGCCATGCGGATGTCGATGCCCTGTTCGCGGAGATCGAGCGGCGGGTGGCGCAAGACCTGCCTTATGCGCGGCGGCTCTCCGCATTGATCGAATTGCTCTACGGCTCGGGCCTGCGGGCGACCGAATTGGTGTCGCTGCCGCGCCACGCGCTCGCGCCTGGGCGCCCCTATCTGATCCTGAGCGGCAAGGGCGGGCGTGAGAGGCTGGTGCCGATTTCCGAGCGGGCGCATGCGGCAGTGGCGGCGTGGGGCGCCTCGGTGCCGAAGGATGCCCTGTGGCTGTTTCCGTCGGGGAAGAAGCATCTCAGCCGGGTGCGGCTCTACCAGCTCGTCCGCGAATTGGGCGCGGCGGCGGGCATTCCGCCCGAGCGGATCAGCCCCCATGTGCTGCGCCACGCCTTCGCCACCCATCTGCTGGAAGGCGGTGCCGATCTGCGCGCGGTGCAGATGCTGCTCGGCCACGCCGACATCGCCACAACGCAAATCTACACTCATGTCGATTCACGGCGATTGGTGGAGCTGGTGAACAGCTGTCATCCGCTTGCGGATGCGGCCAATAGAGAATCCCATCCGCTTGCGGATGCGGCCAAGGCCGATCCTCATCCCCTTGCGGACGCGCCTCGAATTGACGCCGCACCGAAGCCAGCTTAACCGCGCCCCTTCATATGGCGACTTTCCTGGATTTCGAAAAACCGATCGCGGAGCTCGAGGCACGCGTTGCGGAATTGCGCGAGACGGCGAGCTCGGGCTCGATCAACATCGAGAATGAGATTGCGAAGCTCGAGGAGCGGGCCGAGCGGCTGCTGCACGACACCTATGCCAGCCTGACCCCGATCCAGAAGGTGCAGGTCGCGCGCCACCCTGAGCGGCCGCATTTCAAACATTATGTCGCGGGCCTGATTGAGGATTTCGTGCCGTTGGCCGGTGACCGCAATTTCGCTGAGGATGCGGCGATCGTCGGCGGCCTGGGCAAATTGGGCGGCCGGCGCATCATGCTGATCGGGCATGAAAAGGGCGACGATACCGCGAGCCGCCTGAGGCACAATTTCGGCATGGCCAAGCCGGAGGGCTATCGCAAGGCGATCCGGCTGATGCAGCTGGCCGACCGTTTCGGCCTGCCGGTGGTGAGCCTGGTCGACACGTCCGGCGCCTTTCCGGGCATCCAGGCGGAGGAACGCGGCCAGGCGGAGGCGATTGCCCGCTCGACCGAGGCCTGCCTCGCGCTCGGCGTGCCGATGGTCGCGGCCGTCGTCGGCGAAGGCGGCTCCGGCGGCGCGATCGCGATCGCAGCGGCGAACCGCGTGCTGATGCTTGAGCACAGCGTCTATTCGGTGATCTCGCCGGAAGGCTGCGCCTCGATCCTGTGGCGCACCAACGAGAAAGCGGCCGACGCGGCCGACGCGATGAAGATGACCGCGACCGATCTGGCGCAACTGGGGGTGGTCGACCGCGTCGTCGCCGAACCGGTCGGCGGGGCGCATCGTCACCCGGCCGAGGCCGTGAAGGCGCTGGGCGCGGCGCTGGGTGAGGAACTGGATGCGCTGGCGCCGATGACGGACAAGGAGGTCCGCGCCGACCGCCGCGAGAAATATCTGCGCATTTCCTGAGGTTGATTTCCTCGAGCCGATGCCGGCTTCTCCCATTGCAAACGAAAGAAGCCCCGACGGTCTCCCGCCGGGGCTCCTCCTACTCACGGGCCGGCCGATACGCCGCCGGCCCGAACTGCTGAGCTGTTAGCGGCAGCGGTGGCCGTTGCCGTCGCGGTCCACGCTGTTGCCGATCACCGCGCCGAGCACACCGCCGAGGATGGCGCCGACGGTGCGATCACCGCGACCGGCGATCTCGCTGCCGATCAGGGCGCCGGCGGCGCCGCCGATGATGGTGCCGGTCGTGCCGTCCGAGCGGCGGCAATAATAGCGGCCGTCATTACCGCGCCACGTCGGGCCGGTGTAATAGCCGCGGCTGTTGTAATATTGGCCGTAATTGTAGTTGTTGCCGTAATAGCCGTTATAGCCGTAGCGCTCGGCCTGACGCTGGTAGCGGCGATTGTCCCGGCGGTCGTAACGCTGGGCCTCACGGGCCTCGCGCCGGCTGACATAGCCATCGCCATTGCGATCGCGCTGATCGCCATAATAGCCGTTGCCGCCATAATAGCCGGGCTGAGCAGCCGCGGCGGCGGGAAGGGCGGTGAGGGCGGTGCCGGCCGCCACGATGCCCAGAATCATCTTACGCATGTTGCAAGCTCCTGTTTCAAAACGCGAATGGCAAACGCCGCTCGTTGCGGATGCTTCTGCCCGATTCGCGTTGTCGCGATGCTGAATTGAACTGTTAGCGCGCGTTCAGGTTCAGCTTGAGGGCATGTGTGCTATTCAAATAATACACACGCGCCCTTGCGCTACACGGTGGCGCGCTCCTATTTCGGTTCAAAGAATTTCCGTGGGGAGAAGATGATGGCCACCCAGACCGCGACGGCGACCGAGACCAAGCTGACGCTGGAGGCGCCCGCGCCCTTGGCGCCCGTGCTGGCGAAGGACGCCGCGGGCCTCGTGCCGCTGGAAGATGCGCAGAAGACGCAGCTCGACCAGAAGGCCGACCAGTTCATCGCCGAACTGGTCGCGCTCGACGCGAACTCCCCGGATTTCGGCCGAAAGGTCGACCAGCTGACCAATATGGGCCGCAAGGAAATCATGGAGGCGGCCGGCGCGTCCAACCGCTTTCTCGATCGGCCGGTCAACGCGATCGACAAGGACAATGGCATCGGCGCGAATCTGACGCAGCTGCGCCGCACGGTCGAGGATCTGGATCCGGGCAAGAATGGCGCGCTGTCGAAGCGCAAGAAATTGTTCGGCCTGATCCCGTTCGGCCGGAGCCTGACCAATTATTTCCAGAAATATCAGTCGTCGCAGACCCACATCTCCAAGGTGCTCGGCCACCTCGCCTCCGGCAAGGACGAGCTGCTGAAGGACAATGCGGCGATCGACGTCGAGCGCGCCAATCTGTGGAAGACGATGGGTCGGCTCGAGCAGATGATCCACATTTCCAAGACGTTGGACGAGCGGATCGAGACGAAGGCCAACGAGCTGGACGCGACCGATCCGGCCAAGGCCAAGGCGCTGCGCGAGACGGCCTTGTTCTACACCCGCCAGCGCACGCAGGATCTGCTCACCCAGATGGCGGTGACGGTGCAGGGCTATCTGGCCCTCGACCTGGTGAAGAAGAACAATGTCGAGCTGGTGAAGGGGGTCGATCGTGCTTCGACCACGACCGTCGCGGCGCTGCGCACGGCGGTGACCGTGGCGCAGGCGCTGACCAACCAGCGCCTGGTGCTGGAGCAGATCACCGCGCTGAACACGACGACGGCGAACATCATCGACCGCACCGGCGAGCTGCTGAAGTCGCAGACTGCCGAGATCCACAAGCAGGCGGCGGAATCCACCATCCCGCTGGAGACGCTGCAGCGCGCCTTCCAGAATATCTACGACACGATGGACGCGGTCGACACGTTCAAGCTGCAGGCGCTGGGCAGCATGAAGCAGACCGTCGATGTGCTCTCCACCGAGGTGGAGAAGAGCAAGGGCTATATCGCTCGCGCCGAGGGCGTGGAGCAGAACCGGCTGAGCGGCGGGGCGGCGGCGTCGCCGTTTACGGCAATCGAGGGCTGAAATGGACTATCGCGGCGAGATGGACACGGCGATTGCGCGGTTCGATCGCTATGCAGAGCGGATGGACCGCGGCGAGCCCGGCACGCGGCCGCCGGCCCGGTCTAAGCTTGGCACCGCCCGGCTGGCGCGCAAGCTGACCCATGGCGGCATCGCGATCGCCGCGATCCTGGCCGTGATGATCGTCGTTGGGCTCGCCGTCGACGGCATCGGCCTGACCGGCCTGTTCATCGCGGCGGCGCTGATGCTGGCGGCGATCCTGTTCATCGGCTTCCGGCCCGAACCGGCGGTGAAGCCGGTGCCCGCGTTCACCGAGGACATGGCGAACAAGGCGGTGGTGCAGCGGCTTGGCACCTTCCTGAGCCGGCATCGTGGCCAGCTTCCCGCCGCGGCCGGACAGAAGGTGAGCGCGATCCAGGCGCAATTGCCGATGCTGGAGGCGCAGCTGGCGGACATGCCTCTGCTCGATCCGCTGGCGCAGGATGCGCGGCGGCTGGCCGGGCAGCATCTGCCCGAACTGATCGAGCGCTATGAGCGGGTGCCGCCGCAATATCGCCGCGAGCGCGAGGGCGACGGCCTGAGCGTCGATGACCGTCTGGTCGCCGGCCTCGAGGCCGCGAAGGTAGCGATCGACGATCTGGGCCGGCGCATGTCGCGGCAGGAGATGGACGAGTTCGAGACGCAGGGGCGCTTCCTGGAGAGCCGTTACCAGGATCCCGACCTGCGGAGCGGTGGCTGATGGCGCTCGACCCCTGGCGGCCGATCGGCGGCGGGCCGACCGCTGATTCGATGCAGGCGCGGCTGGAGCGCGGCCTGCGCTCGGTCGTCACCCGGCTTGTCCGCGCGACCGGCACCTTTTTCGGGCTGATCGCGGCGCTCATCATCTACAATATGAGCTCGGGCTGGATGGGTTTCCTGAACCTGCTCGGCGCCCTGGTGCTGATCGTGATGGCGTCGATCGCGGTGATGTTCCTGCCGGTGCGCGACAAGAGCGCGGTGCGGGACGAGACTGTCGGGCCGGTGATTGAAGGCACAACCATTGTCCGCCTGGACCGGCTCGCGCGGGAGACGGAGAGTTGGCTGCTGGAACGCTGCCGCGCTTTGCCCAGCCAGGCCTCGCGTTCGCTGGACCGGATTGTCGGCCGCTTGCGCGACTTGCAGGTTCCGCTGGCCGGGGTGAAAGCGGATTCGGCCTTGGGCGGGGAAGCGCAGCGCCTGATCGGCCAGCACCTGCCGAGCCTGGTGACCACCTATATCAGCCTGCCGCCCGGCGAGCGCAGTTTTGACGACAAGACGAGCACTGACCTGGCGCAGAGCCTGGCGATCGTCGCCGACCGGATGGACGATCTGTGCGAGCGGGTCGCGCACGAGAAGCGCATGGGCTTCGAGACCGAGCGGCGCTTCATCGACGCCCGCTACGGCGAGGACGAGCGGCTGCGCTCGGAGCGTTGAGCGCTACAGCGCGCGGGCGATGACCATGCGCTGGATGTCGGACGTGCCTTCGTAAATCTGGCAGACGCGGACGTCGCGATAGATTTTGGCCAGGCCGAATTCCTCGAGATAGCCGTAGCCGCCCAGGGTCTGGATCGCGCCGGAGACCACCGCCTCGGCCGTTTCGCTGGCGACCAATTTGGCCATGCTCGCCTGGGTCAGGCAGGGCTGGCCAGCATCCTTCATCGCGGCGGCGGACAAGACTAGCTGGCGCGCGGCCTCCAGCTTCGCGGCGAGATCGGCGAGGCGGAAGCCGACCGCCTGATGCTCGATGATCGCCTTGCCGAAGCTGGTCCGCTCCTTGGCGTAACCCACGGCGATCTCCAGCGCGGCCTGCGCCATGCCGATGCTCTGCGCGGCAATGCCGATCCGGCCCGTCTCCAGATTGCCCAATGCGATGCGATAGCCCTGGCCTTCCGCGCCGAGGCGGAGGTCTTCAGCCACGAACAGATCGGTGAAGCGGATCGCGCAAGTGTCGGATGCGCCCTGGCCGAGCTTGTGCTCGACCTTGTCGACCGCATAGCCGGGGCTGTCGGTCGGCACGAGGAAGGCGGACATGCCGCGCTTGCCGGCGTCGGGGTCGGTGATCGCAACGACGAGCGTAATCCCGGCAATCTTGCCGGAGGTAATGAACTGCTTCGCGCCGTTGAGCGTGTAGCCGCCCGTCGCCGGCGTGGCGCGGGTGCGCAAGGCGGCGGCGTCCGAACCGGCGTCCGTCTCGGTCAGGGCGAAGGCGCCGACCATCTTCCCCGCGATCAGGTCGGGCAGGAAGCGCGCTTGCTGTTCGGCCGTACCGTCCTTCAGGATCGCGGCGACGATCAGGCTGTTCTGGATGCTGACGATGGTGGAGAGCGCGCCGTCAGCGGCGGCGATCTCCATGAGCGCCAGGGCGTAGGAGACATAGTCCGCGCTCGCGCCGCCATGCTCTTCCGGCGCGGTCATGCCCATCAGGCCGAGAGAGGCGAGTTGTTCGAACAGGCCGTCGGGATAGCCGCCTGCCGCCTCGAAGGCCTGGGAACGGGGGCGGATTTCGGCCTGGGCGAAATCGCGGACGGCGTCGCGAATGGCCTGCTGCGTGTCGGTGAGGATCATGGTGCCAGCGATAGCCCGGCGCGCCTTCTCGCGCCACCGCCGGGGTCGGGGCTCAGTCCTTGCCCGAGCGGCACATCTGCTCGATCCCTGCGGCCATGAAGGGGGCCAGGCGGCGGCGGATTTCGGCGACGTCGCTGGACCGGCACAGGCCGCCCGACAATTTGTCGATGCGCCCGGTCTCGGCGAAGGCGAGGGTGAGCGCGCCCGAGATGAAGCTCCAGGCCCAATAGAGGTCCTCGTCGCGCGCGTCCGGCAGGATCTTGCGCAGGGTGAGGATCAGCCGCTGGATGGCCGGATTGAAATAGCGGCCCATCGTCTCGCCGCCCCAATCGGGCGTGTTGTTCACCGCCGCGACCAGCCGGAAATAGCTCTTCCAGCCCTCGCCGCCATTGGCCCACCATTGCATGATCGGCGAGAAGAAGGCGACGAGCACGCCTTCGACATTCATCTGGTCGCCCGCCGCGCGCTCATAGGCTTCGAGCGAGGCGACCCGCTCCTCGTTCAAGATCTTGGCCCGGCGCAGGAAGGCGGCGTCGAACAGGCCGTTCTTGGTGTCGAAATAATAATGGAGCAGGGCCGGATCGACCGAGGCGGCGCGGGCGACCTGGCGCATGGTGACGCCGTGCAGGCCATTGCGCGCGAACAGGGATTCGGCCGCGTCGAGAATGACGTCCTGGGTATTGCCGGCCATGGCGAGCTTGGGGCGCCGCCCGCGCGTGCCGGTGCGCGGCGCGGCGGCGGGTGCTGCTTGCTCACCCGCAGGTACAGTCTTTCGTCCGGGCAACGTCTTCCCCAGTCGGTTGCGGCCTGCCCCCGATCAAGCGCGGCGCGGCCAGCTTGTCAACTTCTTCACCTGATGAATTAGATTGACTTCCAATCGTTTCGGGGCCAGCCAGTGGCTGCGTTTCCCGAGGGTGAGAATGAACGGCTTTTCCGATCGTTGGTGGACGTCGTCCGACGGCCTGCGCCTTTATGCGCGCGATTATGCCGGCGCCGATGGCGACGCCCGTTTGCCGGTGCTCTGCATCCATGGCCTGACCCGCAATTCGAAAGATTTCGAGGACGTCGCGCCGGCCATCGCCGCCGCAGGACGCCGGGTGCTGGTGCTGGACGTGCGCGGGCGCGGGCGTTCGGACCGCGATCCGGTCCCGACCAATTATCATCCGGGCACCTATGCCGCCGACGTGATCGCCTTGCTGGACGCGCTCGGCATCGCCCGCGCCGCGTTCGTCGGCACCTCGATGGGCGGACTGATCACGATGACCCTGGCGCTGATCGCGCCGGACCGGGTCGCCGCCGGCCTGCTGAACGATGTCGGGCCGGAGCTGGATCCGGCCGGGATCGCCCGCATCGCCGCTTATGCCGGCAAGGCGGCGGAGATCGATGATTGGGACGCGGCGGCCGCTTATGCCGAACGGATCAATGCGGCGGCCTTCCCGGATCGGCCGCGCGCTTTCTGGGACGCCTTCGCCCGTCGCCTGCTGCGCGACGAGGGCGGCAAGCCGGCGCTCGATTACGATCCCGCCATCGCTTCGGCGGTCGCCCCTGGCGCGATCCCGGACATGTGGCCCTTGTTCGCGGCCTTTTCCGCGGGGCGCGTGATCTCGCTCGTGCGCGGCGGCATTTCCGATCTGATCACCGCCGATATCGCCGCGCGCATGCAGGCCGCGGCGCCGCATCTCGATGTCACCGCCATCCCGAATGTCGGCCATGCGCCGATGCTCGACGAGCCGGAGGCAGCGGCGGCGATCGCCCGATTCCTGGCGGCAGCGCCATAAAGCTGCCGTCTTGGCAAAGCAACACGCTTAGAATATTCATCACTTGGTGTAATTTGGGGAGCCTGAAATGATCCAGCGGACGAAAATCCGGACCTTCTTGACGCTTGGCGTGGCCGGGGCGGCCTTGCTTGCATCGCCGGCCAATGCGGCTTCGTGGCAGCCGGAAGCAGCGGCCGACGAACCGGCGCAGGACGCGCCTGCGACGCAGGAAGAGGGCGAGATGGTGGTCACCGCTCGCCGCACCGAAGAGACGCTGCAGACCGTGCCGGGCGCGGTCAGCGCTTTCGGTGAGCGTGCGCTCGAGCGCATCCAGGCGCAGGACACGACCGGCCTGCAGGGCGCCGTGCCGAATTTGAACATCGTGCAGGGCCGCGGCTCGTCCAACGCCACCAACATCTACATTCGCGGCGTCGGCCAGCCCGACGCGCTGCAGACCTTCGACCCCGCGATCGGCGTCTATATCGATGGCGTCTACTACAGCCGTATCCGCGGCACCCAGCTTGATTTGCTCGATCTGCAGCGGGTGGAAGTGCTGCGCGGCCCGCAGGGCACGCTCTACGGCAAGAACACGATCGGTGGCGCGCTGAGCATCCTCACCCGCCGGCCGGGCCAGGAACTTCGCGGCCAGGCGTCGCTGACCTACGGCGCCTATAACCAGGCCGAGGCGCGGCTCTCCGTCTCCGGTCCGATCAGCGATACGATCTCTGCCGGGATCGCCGTGATGCACGCGCAGCGCGACGGCTTTGTCGAGGACCAGGTGCTCGATCGCGACTATAATGACCGCGACACGCGTGCGGCCCGCGCCTCGCTGGCCTTCACGCCCAATGAGCGGCTGCGCATCGACCTGACCGCCGATTATTCCGAAGACGATGCGGCGCTGAGCACCGGCCAGCCGCTCAATTCGCTGACCTATCTGATCGGCGGCGGCACCGCTTTGGCGCTGCCGTCCAACCCGACCAGCTACGACTTCACCGTCCGCACCACGCCCAGCCTGCCGAACAGCACGGACCTGCGGCATTGGGGCCTGGCGATGAACATCGCCTATGACGTCTCCGACGCGGTGACCCTGCGCTCGATCACCGCCTACCGGCAGCTCGATACCGACGATTATGTCGATATCGACGCCACCCAGCTGGAAATGGGCGACGTCTTCGTCGGCGTGAACCAGAATCAGGTCAGCCAGGAATTCCAGGTGAACCTGAATGCCGGTCCGCTGGTCGGCGTCGCTGGTCTCTATTTCCTGCGCGAGCGGGTCACGTCCCACCAGGAGGCTTATGCCGACGATCTGATCGGACCGCTGCTCGGCAACCCGACCTTCCTGCGCACGATCGACGATGATCTGGAGACGACCAGCTACGCGGCCTACGCGAACCTGTCCTACGAGATCGTCCCGAACCTGCGCCTGTCGGGCGGCATCCGCTACACCAGCGAGACCAAGGATTATTTCCGCACGACCTCGACCTTCTCGACCAGCCCGCTGCTCGCCAGCCTCGTGCCGTTCGAATTCGTCGCGGAGAATACCTGGGACGATTTCTCCCCGATGGCGTCGATCGATTATCGCTTCAGCGACTCGGTGATGATCTACGCCCGCTATTCGCGCGGCTTCAAATCGGGCGGCTTCAACGGCCGCGCCAACAGCGTCGCCGAGCGGACGCAATATGAGCCGGAGACGATGAATTCGTACGAGGCCGGCATCCGTTCGACGATCGCCGACCAGCTGCGGCTGAACCTCACCGGCTTCTACAACGATTATCGCGACTTCCAGGCGCGTGTTTCGGGCACCGGCCTCGACCCGGTGACCAATTTGCCGTCGCCGCAGCTGTCGGTGCTCAATGCCGGCGAACTCAGCATGAAGGGCTTCGAGATCGAGGCCGCCTGGACCCCGCTCCAGGGCCTGCTGATCGACACCCAGATCGGCTATCTCGACGCGCAATACGAGGAATTTGCCGACGTCCGCTTCCCGGGCGGCAGCCGTGCCTTCCAGACCCCGGCCTTCGCGCCGAAATGGACGGTCCGCATCGGTGCGCAATATGAGTCGAACCTCGGCGAGCACGGCTTCGTGACCGTCGGCGGCCAGGGCCGCTACCGGTCGGAAATGGCGCTGGCGGTGGACAACACCTTCATCAACGGCGCGGTCGGCACCACGACCCGGATCGAAGGCCTGTTCTCGGATCCTTATTGGGTCGCCGATGCGCGCATCGTCTGGGAAGACCGGGATCGCCGCTACTCGCTCGGCCTCTACGGCCAGAATCTGTTCGACGCGACGTACAAGACCGAAGGCCAGGACTTCTCGTCCATCGGCAGCATCCGCACCGTCTATTACGGCGCGCCGATGACCTGGCATGTGAAGGGCACCATCCGCTTCTGATCTGCGCGGGGAGGGGCGGCGACGCTCCTCCCCGGCCTGTCAGGTTGCCAGCCGCGTGATCGCAATCTAGCCGCGAGGCGATGCTCCGCCGCCTGATCCCCGACAAGTTCGTGCTGTGGCTGCTCGGGGCGATCGCTCTGGCGATCTTCGCGCCGGTTTCGGCCGCGCCCGCCGCGGCGGTGGATGTCGTCACTTATGCGGCGATCTTCGCGCTGTTCTTCCTGCACGGCGCGCGGTTGCCGCGCGAGGCGCTGATCGCCGGCTTCAGCGACGTGAAGCTGCACGGGACGATCCTGTTCGTCACCTTCGGGCTGTTTCCGCTCTTCGGCCTGACCGCGATGTGGCTGATGCCGGGGATGTTCGATCCCTTGCTGTGGACCGGCATCCTGTTCCTCTGCGTGGTGCCGTCGACGGTGCAGAGTTCGATCGCCTACACCTCGATGGCGGGCGGCAATGTCGCCGGTGCGGTGGCGGCGGCGGCTTTCTCCAACATGGCGGGCGTGGTGCTGACGCCCTTGCTGGCGAGCCTGCTGCTCGACGTACAGAATATCGAGATTTCCGCGTCCGGGATCGGGCGGATCTTCGCTCTGCTCTTCCTCCCCTTCGCGATCGGCCATGCGCTTCGGCCATTCATCCTGCCGTGGATCACCCGGTGGCCGGCGCTCACCACGATCGTCGACAAGGGCACGATCCTGCTCGCGGTCTATGGCGCTTTCTCAGCGGCGGTGGTGGACCGGGTGTTCGACCGGGTGCCGGGCGGGCAGATTTTCGCCTTGATCGCTTTCTGCCTGCTGCTGCTCGCCTTCATCCTCGGTTCGTCCTGGACGATCGGCAAGGCGGCGGGGTTCGACCGGGGCAGCCGGATGGCGATCCTGTTCTGCGGCTCGGTGAAGAGCATCGCCAGCGGCGCGCCGATGGCGAAGGTGATGTTCTCCAACTCAACCCTGGCGCTCGTGCTGGCGCCGGTGATGCTCTACCACACGCTGCAATTACTGGTCTGCGCGACCATCGCCGGGGCGATCATGCGGCGGCGGGCGACGGCCGGGCCTTAATTGGCCGGCGTCAGCGCGATCTCGTAGAGCCGGGGCCAATATTTGCCGGTGACGAAGATGCGGTCGCGCTCGGCATCATAAGCGATGCCGTTCAGCACATCGGTATTGGGCCCGCGATTTTCCTGCACCAGTCCGCGCAGATCGACCACGCCGGTGACGTTGCCGCTGGCGGGATCGATGCGGACCAGCTCGGACGCGCCCCAGACATTGGCCCATATTTCGCCCTTGATGAACTCCAGCTCGTTGAGGCGCGGCAGCGGCTGGCCGTTCACGGTGACTCGAATGCGGCGCACTTCCTGAAGCGTGTCGGGATTGAGGAACTTCAGCGTATCGCTGCCGTCGCTCATGATGATCTCGCGGCCATTGTTCGCCAGGCCCCAACCCTCACCCTCGTATCGCCAGGTGCCGACCTGCTGGAAACTCTGCCGGTTCCAGCGATAGCCGATGCCGTTCTGCCAAGTGATGGACAGGATCTGGTCGCCCCAAGGCGTGCTGCCTTCGCCGAACACCTCGGCCGGCATATTGGCCTGCTGCAGGACGCGGCCATCCTCCAGATTGACCCGGCGCAGGTTCGATTCGCCCTCCTGCCCGGTGGTTTCGTAGAGCGCGCCGTCGAGCCAGAAGAGCCCTTGCGTGAACGCGGCCGGATCGTGCGGATAGGTGTTCACGACGCGATAGCCGTGGCGCTGCGCGACCTGGCCGAGCGTTGCGGCGGTGTTCGACTTGGGCTGGCTCGGCGCGGCCTGGCAGCCGGTCGTGAGCAAGGCGAAAGCGATGAGTGCACGCATCTACGGGCTCCTATGGCCGGTTCATCGTCAGCAGGTCGTAGGTGGCGACCACTTCATCCTTCTGGTTGTAGATCGCAACCGCCCAGCGCACTTCGCCTTTCTCCTCGTCGCGCACCGACTTGGATTTGACGGTCAGTTCCACGCGCATCGAATCGTCCGGGTAGAGCGGGGTCTGGAAGCGCAGATTCTCCAGGCCGGTATTGGCGAGCACCGGGCCCGGCGCAGGCTCCACGAACAGGCCGGCGGCGAAGCTGAGGATCAGATAGCCGTGGGCGACCCGGCCTTCGAAGATCGGGCTGGCCTTGGCGGCCTCGTCGTCCATGTGCGCGTAGAAGGTGTCGCCGGTGAAATTGGCGAAATGCTCCACGTCTTCGAGCGTGACCGTGCGGCTGGCGGTCTTCAGCGTGTAGCCGACATCCAGTTCGCCGATCGTCAAACGGAAGGGATGGGCGTCGCCGGTCGGCTTGTCCGCGCCGGGCAGCCATTGGCCGATCACCTTGGCGAGCATTTCCGGCGCGCCCTGGAGGGCGGTGCGCTGCATGTAGTGCGCGACGCCGCGGACGCCGCCCATTTCCTCGCCGCCGCCGGCGCGGCCGGGGCCGCCATGGACCAGGACGGGGAGGGGCGAGCCGTGGCCGGTGCTTTCCTTCGCGCTGGTGCGGTCGATGATGACCATGCGGCCATGATAGGCGCCCGCGCCAAGCACGAAATCCTGCGCGACCTGGCTGTCATAGGTGAAGAGCGAGAGCGCGAGGCTGCCCATGCCGCGATTGGCGAGGGCGATGGCGTCGTCGAGATCGCGATAGGGCATGATCGTCGCGACCGGGCCGAACGGCTCGACATCGTGGATTGCCGGAGAGCCCCAGGGGTCGTCGGAGCGCAGCAGGATCGGCTCGAGGAAGCTGCCGCTGCCGAAGTCGCGGTCCGGATCGCCGGCGACGATGCGGGCGGATTTGGCCAGCTCGGCGACGGCTTCGCGCACCGACTGGCGTTGGTCGTCGCTGGCGAGCGCCCCCATGGTGACGCCCTCCTCGCGCGGATCGCCGATCCTGACCTTGGCCAGGCGGGCGGCGATGGCGTCCTGGACCGCGTCAAGATGCTCGGCCGGGGCCATCGCCCGGCGGATCGCGGTGCATTTCTGCCCCGCCTTCACCGTCATCTCGCGCACGACCTCCTTCACGAACAATTCGAATTCCGGCGTGTCCGGGCCGGCGTCGGGGCCGAGGATGGAGGCGTTGAGGCTGTCGCGCTCGGCGATGAAGCGAACGCTTTCGCGGGCGATGACCGGGTGCGATTGCAGCTTCATCGCGGTCGCGGCGGAGCCGGTGAAGCTGACCACGTCCTGGCAGGTGAGGTGATCGAGCAGGTCTCCGGTCGATCCGGCGATGAATTGCAGCGCGCCTTCGGGCAGCACATCGGCCTCGATCATGATCCGGAACGCGGCCTCGGCCAGCCAGGCGGTAGCCGACGCCGGCTTCACGATGGCGGGAACGCCGGCAAGGAGCGTCGGCCCGAGCTTTTCCAGCATCCCCCAGACCGGGAAGTTGAAGGCGTTGATGTGGACCGCGACGCCCCGCAACGGGGTGAAGACGTGCTGGCCGACGAACGTGCCGCCGCGCGAGAGCGGCTCCATCGCGCCGTCGATCAGCACCTTGCCATTCGGCAGTTCACGGCGGCCCTTGGAGGAGAAAGAGAAAAGCGTGCCAGCGCCGCCCTCGATGTCGATCCAGCCGTCATTGCGGGTGGCGCCGGTATCGTGGTTGAGCGCGTAGAGCTCTTCCTTGCGCGCCATGATCGCGTTCGCCAGCGCCTTCAGCATGTGCGCCCGCTCGTGGAAGGTGAGCCTGCGCAAAGCCAGGCCGCCGACATTGCGGGCGTGATCGAGCATCGCCTTGAAATCCAGCCCGCCCGAGCCGGTGCTGGCGATCGTCTCGCCGGTCAGCGCACTGGGCAGATCGACCAGATTGCCCTGGCCCTGGACCCATTGGCCTTCGGCAAAATTCAGCAGCTTCAAAGGCTTCATGACGTCACTTTCCAGTGAATGTGGGTTTGCGCTTTTCCATGAAGGCGGCGACGCCTTCGCGATAGTCGTCCGAGAAGCCAAGCTCGCGCATCATGTCGCGCTGGCGCTCCAATTCCTGCGGCAGCGTCTGGCTCCAGCTTTCGCGGATCATCCGCTTGATCGCGGCGAGGCCCCTCGTGGGCCCGGCGGCGAAGCGGGCGGCGAGGGCGTCCACCTCGGCGCCGAGCGCGTCATCCTCGACCGCTTTCCAGATCAGGCCCCAGTCCGCGGCGGTTTCGGCGGGCAAGGGCTCGCCGGTCAGCGCCAGTCCCAAGGCTCGCGCCTGGCCGACCAGCCGGGGCAAGGCCCAGGTGCCGCCGCTGTCGGGGATCAGGCCGATCGCGGCAAAGCTCTGGATGAATTTGGCCGACTTGGCGGCGATCACGATGTCGCAGGCCAAAGCGATGTTCGCGCCCGCGCCCGCCGCGACGCCGTTGATCCGGCCGATCACCGGGAAGGGCAGGGTGGTGAGGCGGGTGATCAAGGGATTCCAGTAACGCTCGACCGAATCCCCAAGGTCGACTGCCTCGCCGCCCGGGGCCACCGCGCGATCGCCGAGATCCTGCCCGGCACAGAAACCGCGCCCCGCGCCGGTGAGGATCAGGCAGCGTGCGCCGTCCAGTTTGCCGAGCGCGTCGGCCACTTCCCCATGCATCTGCACGGTGAAACTGTTCAGCCGGTCGGGGCGGTTGAGCGTCAGGCGGGCGACGCCGTCGGTCAGCGTGAAGTCGATCGTCTCATAGGCCATGGACAGGTCCTAGCGCCCCGTCCCGCCAAACCCAAGGTTCAGCGCCGGCTGTTGTGATATTCGATCGCGGCGCGAGTGACTTCGTTCATCAGCCGCATCCGCACCGGCAGCGCGACGCTGGTGCGGCCGATCATCGCCGCCAACGCATAATGCTTGCCGTCGGGCGAGGTGATGATGCCGATATCGTTATAGCCGGCCTGCTCGCCGCCCCAGACCTGACCAGTGCCGGTCTTGTGGCCGATCGTCCAGCCGGGCGCGAGGCCGCCGGCTAGGCGGTTCGGGCCCGTGCGGGTCGCGGCGAGCGTGCTCAGCATGTGCCGGGTCGAGGCGGCCGAGAGCAGTTCGCCGCGTTGCAGCCGGGCGAGGCCGTAGGTCAAACCGTGCGGCGAGGCGCCGTCGATGGGATCGGCGATATATTGGTTGAACAGGCGGCGGCGGGTGGCGGCGGGGACCTGATTGCGCGCGGCCTCGAACGCGCCGCGGCTCGACATGGCCTGGTTCCAGGTGACGCCGCCAATGCCGCTCTGCAGCAGCCGCTCGCCGGGGCCGAAGCGCACATCCTTGATGTTGTTGCGGGCGAGGAAGGCGCGCACCGCTTCCGGGCCGCCCGCCTGCCAGAGGACGAAATCATTGGCGGTGTTGTCGCTGCGGGTGATGGCGCGGTGCATCAGGTCGCGGATGGTGGTGGAATAGCCGTTGGCGCCGACCTGGGCGGCGATCGGCTGAGAGAAGAGGGTCAGATCCTGCCGGCGAAGCGTCACTTCGCGGTCGAGGCTGAGCCGGCCCCGGTCCACGGCATCGAGCGCGGTCAATTGCACCCAGAATTTGCTGACACTCTGCTGCGGGAACAGGCGCTCGCCATTCCAGGCGGCGACGAAGCCGGTGTCGACGTCGCGGACGGCCAGGCCGACCTCACCATTGAAGGCGCGTCCCAGCGCCTCGAGCCGCGCCTGCAGAGCGGCGCGGGCGGCGCGCTCGGTGGCGGAAATCGTGGAACGCTGGGCGCTGGCCGGGGCGGTCGTCAGGGCCAAAGGCGCGATGATGGCGGCGGCGAGCGCCAGTCGGAGCCCGGCCTGGTTCACACGGCGTACAAACATATTCCCTCCCGCGATCGGTACCGCCGACCATTAAGCTAAACGCTGATAAACAGGAGCTTAGCAAAGTCACGGCGCGGCGGACTCGGTTCGGCGAACCGTGGCATTGCTGCGAGGAAATGCGGCGCGGGACTGTCTTGGCCTTGCAAAACAGCTTCCGGCGATGTTATCTCATTCGCGTGAAGCGCGTGCTGACCCTTTTCATGATGGCGACCCTGATGCTGGTGAACGGCACGGCGCTCGCCGCGGCATTGTGCGTCCATCCGGATGCCGCCGCGCACGCTTCCGCCTTGCTGGACGATGATGCCGGCGAAGCGGCGGTGGCGCATATGGAGGACGCCGCCGGCTCAACCGCGGCCAAGCGCGGGACCTTGGCCGATGCCGGGTCGCTGATGCTGCCAGCTTTCGTGCTGCCGCCGCTGTCGGACGAATTGCGGGCACCGGTGCGTGAAGCCGTGCCCGCCACCCGCCCCGACGATCCGGCGGCCGCAAGCAGGAATGTCGCGCCGCCGCTGAAGCCGCCGGCAGCCTGACGGCCCGCTCCCGCACCTCGCGGGAGCCTTATCCGCGCCAGCTTCGGGGCCGCATGCCGGCCTGCACCCACCTGGCGCGGTCGCCCTTCGTCCTGCTGCATGCGCGCGCCCCGCCGGCGGCGCGCCAATCCTTCGGAACCTCCCATGCCTGTTCGTATCGCGTTTCTGCTTTCCGCCGCCTTTGTCTCCAGCGCGGCCGCTGCCGCGACCCAGCCCGCCGACCCCGGGGCGCCGACGCCCCCGGCGCGGGCGCCGGAGCCGCAGGATCATGTCCATGAGCAGGAAAGTGCGGAGATCGTCGTCACCGCGCCGTTCGTTCGCCAACTCGACCTGCTGGGCGGCACCGCGACCCTGTCCGGCACGGCGCTCGCCCGCAATTTGCAGCCGCAGCTCGGCGACACGCTGGCGCGCTTGCCCGGTGTCTCGGCGACCTCCTTCAGCCCTGGCGCCTCGCGGCCGATCCTGCGCGGTTTCGGCGGCGAGCGGGTGCGCGTGCTGGTCGACGGGATCGGCTCGATCGACGTCTCCAACACCTCGGCCGATCATGCGGTGGCGATCGATCCGATCACCGCCGACCGGATCGAGGTGCTGCACGGCCCGGCCGTGCTCCTGTTCGGCGGGCAGGCGATCGGCGGCGCCGTCAACGTGTTCGACCGGCGGATTCCGCGCCGCGTGCCGGACGACGGGGAAATCCATATCGACGGCATCGCCGCTTATGGCTCGGCGGCCGACGAGGTGAGCCTTGGCGGCGGCGTCGACCTGTCGCTCGGTGGCGGGCTGGTCCTGCATCTCGACGGCAGTTGGCGCGACACGAACGATCTGCGCACCGGTGGGTTCATCCTGTCGCGGCCCCTGCGCGCCGAGACCCTCGCCAGTGCCGCCGAGGAGGAAGCGGAAGGCCATGCCGAGGAAGCCGCCGAATTGCGCGAACTGGCCGGCCAGCGGGGCCTCCTGCCGAACAGCGCCACGCGGCAGAGCAGCGGCGGCGTCGGCCTGGCGCTGATCCGCGACTGGGGCAGTGTCGGCGCGTCGCTGAGCGTCTACGACAGCCGCTATGGCGTGCCGATGCGGCCGGGCGCGGGCCATCATCACGAAGAGGAAGATCACGACCACGATCATGATCACGATCATGACGCGCACGAACATGGCGACGTCCCGGTCTCGATCGCGATGGAGCAGGTGCGCGGCGATTTCCGCGCCGAGGTGAAGCTGGGCGGCGGCTTCCTTGAGCAATTGCGCGTCCGCTTCGCCGCGGCCGATTACAGCCATATCGAATATGAAGGCGACGAGGTCGGCACCCTGTTCGAAACCACCGGCATGGAAGGCCGGTTCGAGCTGGTGCAGGCCGACCGCAATGGCTGGCGCGGCGCGTTCGGCGGGCAATTCTTCCGCCGCGACTTCGACGCGACCGGGGCCGAGGCGTTCCTGGGCGCCAACACCACCTCGCAAATCGGCCTGTTCGCGCTGCAGGAGGTCGAGCTGGGCGGCAATGTCCAGATCGAGCTTGCCGGTCGCTATGAGAAAACGGACGTCAATTCGCAATTGCTGAGCATCGACCGCTCGTTCGATGCGATCTCGGTCGCGGCCGGCGCCTCGATCGAGCTGGCGCCGTTCGTCCGGGCTGGCGTGAACCTGTCCCGCTCCGAGCGCGCGCCCTCGGCGGAGGAGCTCTATTCCGACGGGCCGCACATCGCGACGCAGGCGTTCGAAATCGGCGATCCGTCCTTCGGCACCGAGCGCAGCATCGGCGGCGAAGCGTTCGTGCGCGTCGGCCGTCCCAATCTCACGCTCAGCGCGACCATGTTCTACAATCGCTTCGACAATTTCATCTATGCGAACGCAACCGGGGCGGAGGAGGATGGCCTGCCCGTCTTTCAATATGCGCAGGACGATGCCGAGCATTGGGGCTTCGAACTGGGCGCCGAGGCGGAGGTCGCGCAGGTCGGCGACGTCCGCTTCGGGCTCGAGGGTGCCGCCGATTATGTCGAGGTGACGATCGACCAGGCCGGCGCCGCGCCGCGCATTCCGCCGCTCCGTATGCGGGCCGGCGTGCAGGCGCGGACCGACACGCTGGAAGGGCGGGTCGAGGCCGAGCATGTCTTCGCCCAGGACCGCGTCGCCGACTTCGAGACGGCGACCGACAGCTTCACCATGGTCAATGCGGCGATCACCTGGCGGCCGCTTGGGCGGGACAATCCGACCAGCCTGACCTTGAGCGCGAACAATCTGTTCGACGTCGAGGCGCGGCGGCATGCCAGCTTCACCAAGGATTTCGTGCCGCTGGCCGGGCGCGACATCCGCGCGACGCTGAGGGTGAGCTTCTAGGAGCGCCGCCGCGATACAAAGCGGGACAAGATTTCCCGCCCTTCGACAAGAGAGTGTGACACAAGGAGCGCAGGGATCGGCATGGCCGCATCCCCGCGGTCTGTTTCCACCTCGAGAAGGAAGAGTATCAGCCGATGAAAGCCATCAAGACTTTGCTGTTCGCCGGTGCGGCCGTCGCCGCGGCCGGCGTCGCCATCGCCC
>JAFAEG010000099.1 GCA_023424095.1 Pseudomonadota bacterium
TTTACGGTGTCAGTGCAAAAATTCGGCCGCCCCCCCCCCCCGACTACCGCACCAACGGGTCCCGCGCCACATCCGTCTTCGCCTCGCCACCGCGCTCAGAGCAGGCCCAGCAACGACCGCGCCACCAGCGCCCCCACGAACGGGCTAAGCGCCAGCACCCCCGCCAGCCCGGCCCAGCGCAAGGGCCAGGCGACCGGCAGCGGCGGCAGCGCCCGGCTCAGCCGCCACGTCCCCGCCACCAGGGCCGCGGCGAGCGGCAGGGCGAAGGTCAGCGCCCCCGGCTCCCAAGTGCGAAGATTGGCCTCGCTCAGCGTCTCGATCCCCGGCAGCAGGTTCGGCCCGCCGACGCTCTGCAGATACCAGGCGCCGCCGCCCGCGAGCAGGCCGGCGAGCAAGGCAAAGCCGTAGCTGGCCAGCCCCTCGCGCAGCACCGGCAGCAGCCGCGGCCGCGCCTTCAGCAGGACGAGCGCGCCGTACAGGACCAGCCCCAGCACGATCGCCCCGGCCAGCACCGACAGCGACGCCGCCCGCGCATTCCACAGCAACATTCCGGCGATGAGCAGCAAGACGAGCACCACCAGCCCGGCCAGCGCCCCCGGCCGCGTGCCGACCAGCTCGGGCCCCCGCGCCAGCCGCTCCGCATCGCGCTGGCGATCCGCCTCCAGCCGCGCCCGCCGGCCATATTCGAACGAGGAAGTCTCCGGCCGCGCGGCGGCATGAGGATTGTTGTAGCCGTCGAGATAATCCTGATTGTCTGACATCGTGGCTCCCCCGGGGGAGGGAGTGAAGCGGGAGCGAAGGTGGGTGTCAATCTGGCGCGCGGGCGCCGCGCCGCTCTACTTTCCGCCCGTCACTCGCTCCTCAACCACCTCCAGGTCCACCGGCAGCGCGCCCGAGCGCAAGGCGATGGCGAGCTGGTTCGTCTCCTCCACGGTGAAGCTACCCGCAATCTCGGCCTGGCCGCCCATTATCGGCTCGTTGATCATCGGCGCGGAAATCACCTCGCCGTCGATCACGATGGCGAACAGCTTGCGGACATTCTCCCGCGTCGCCTGCGCGAAGCGGCGCGTGCCGGCGGCGTCGAAGGTGATCGCCACCGCGGGCTCGCCCTGCATGTTGAAGCTGGGCCGCGCGTCGAGGATCATGTCGCCGGTCAGGATCGCGCGCCGCTGGAGGGCAATGCGGGTGCCCTGACCCCGAACCGGAAGCATCCTGGTGTCGAGCCTCGCCGCCGCAAGCTCCTCCTGGCCGACGCTGTCATCGACCAGCCGGAATTCGATCCGGCCCCGCCGGTCGAGCAGCGTGCGGACCGCATCGGCATCGGCCCGATCGGCGAGCCTCACCAGGATCCGCTTGGCCCCCTCGCGCTCGACCCGCGCCCCCGGCACGCCCAGCGCCTCGATCCGCTGCACGACGATCGCGCGGGTCACGTCCATTGTCGCTTCGGACGGCAACTCGCTCGTGTTCGCCTCGAACAGCAATTCGGCCGGCTCGGCATTGGCGCAGCCGCTCAGAGACCCGACAGCCAGGCCTCCCAGACATAAAAGGGCCGCAACGAACGGGCGTGAACTGGACTTCGGCGACATGCGCTCCCCCCTGATTCCCGCCAGTGATAGCCCAACTCCCGCGATCTTGGGAAAGGCCTGTCCATTCAGCCCGCCTCCCTTGCGTTCGGGCCCGCACAGTTCCCCCGGGGAAATGCGCTCGTCCTGATCTGCGTTAGATTGCAGCGCCTTAACGATGAATTGCCGCAACAATATTGCCCGCCCGCCGGTTGTCGCCTGCACACATCCAATCCTTTGCAGGAGGCATGAAATGCTCGGCAACAACACCGACACGTCCAAACTGGACGATTTGATCACCACCACGATCGACAGCATCAACGGCTTCGAAAACAGCGCTCAGGAGGCCCCGGACGGCCGCTTCGCCAGCTTCTTCCGCGACATGGCGGCCGAGCGGCGGCAGGTCGTCGCGCAGCTGCAGGCGCAGAGCCGCGCGCTCGGCGGCAGCCCGACCGAACAGGGCAGCGTCGCAGCGGCCTTGCATCGCCGCTGGGAGGATCTGCGCGCGGCTTTGGGCGGCGGCGACAAGGCGGTGATCCAGGAGGTCGAGCGCGGCGAGGACTATCTGAAGGAGGAGTTCGAGCGGGCGATGAACGACACCAACATCTCCGAGCCGACCCGCGCGGTGATCGCCGAAGCCTATGGCTCCGTCCGCCGCGGCCACGACACCGCCCGCGCGCTGAAGCAGGAATTCGCCGCCGCCGGCTGAGCCCTTAGCGGGCCAGCGCGAAGGCGACGGTCCAGAACAGCAGGATCGCGAGCAAGGCGATCGCCAGCACCAGCCCCTGCGCAATCGCGAGAAGGCGCAGCCGGTCGATCGCCTTGCTTTCATGCTGCGTCTCGCGGACGATCGCCGCGAACAGGCCGAACGGCGCGAGCTGCAGCAGCGCGAAGCCAGGCAGTGCGGCCAGCACATTGCCCTGCGTCCCGGGCCAGGGCGAGACGAGCTGTCCCAGGCCAATGATCATCGCGTCGCCGCCGCGATACATGACGAACAGCAGCAACAAGGCGCCGGCATAGGCCAGGAAGCCCTTCGCCGCCTGCCCGGTCGCATAGCCCCGAGTCGACACCCGCCATCCCCGCCGGCGGAGCAAGGCGTTCATGCCCCCGCCCGCCAGCGCGGCGACCGCTGTCCCAGCTCCGATCGCTGCGGCTAGCGAGACGAGCAGCGGGACATTGCCCAGCAACGGCCCGACCGGCACCGGGCTCGCCATCGCCCACAGCCGGATCGCCAGCCCGATCCCGATTGCCGGGGCGACCAGCAGCAACGCCGCCAGCCCCGCCCAGCGCGCCGGTCGCGGCAGTTTCGGCGTCATCGGCATCGCCTTGTGCAGCCGCCAGGTGCCCGCCGCGATCCCGATCGCGGCAATCAGGCCCAAGCCGGGCCAGGCCGCGATCCAGGCCCGGTTATTGTACCAGGCCGTGTCGGTCAGCAGCGCCCTGAAGCCCGGCAATATCTCCGGACCGCCATTGCCGAGGCTGAGCGCTGCCAGCAGCGCGGGCGCAGCCGCGGCGGTCAACATGATCAGCACGGCGACCGCGCCCCGCTTCACCGCCTCCCACCAGCCGATCCGTCCCCCGGCCAGCGTCACCCCGGCCCACAAAGCGGTGCCCGTGACGCCCGTCACCACCGCGATCCCCAGCGTCACCCCCAGCAGCACGTTGAGGAGGGTCCAGACCAGCCAGATCGCCCCGCCCGCGCCGAGCAGGATCAGGAGGCCGAGCCCGCCGCCCTCGCCGCCGCTGGCGGAGGTGCCGGGCGACCAGCCGGGCTGCCCGCCCCAAGCCGGCGCGGTGCTGCCGGCACTCGGCGCGTTGCGGGCGGCATCGGCCTCGCGCCACTGGCGCTGCCGCTCCGCTTCCTCGCGCTCCCGCTGCTCCCGGCCGGCGTTGAACTGGCTGGAATCCATCCCGTATTGCCACTGGCGATTCTTGTAGCCGCTCTTCCACGGATCATTCTCGTCGCTCATCACGCGCTCCCCCGGCGCGATCGTGACCCGCGCTTCCCGGCCCAGCTTTACACGGCGCTCGCCGTCTGTCCTATTGGTCGGCAGCGGCTGGGCCGCGGTTCAGATGGGGGATCATATATGCGTTACCTGCTCGCACTCGCACCGCTCGCTCTGCTCGCCGCCTGTGGGGGCAATACGGCCGCCAACAATGCCAGCGCCAGCACGAACGCGGACAATGCCAGCGCCCCGGCCGCCGCGCCCGCGACACCGGCGGTGACGATGGCCCCGGTCGCCCCCGGCCTGCCCGACGGCGCCCCGGTCCAGACGGCGAAGGCGCAGATGATCGCCGAATGCAGCGCCGAAATGGGCCGCAACCTCCCGCCCGGCTCCGACGCCGCCGCTTATTGCAATTGCGCGGTCGACGCGGCGATGAGCGGCAGTGGCATGGACCAGGCCTCGGAAGCCTGTGCCTCACACCTGATCGCCGGGCTGAAAACGAACTAACCCGCCGCCGGACTTGGCCGTACGCAAGATTACTTTACTTTCGCTAACGGAATGATTTTAATCCCCTTGCTGCGCGGGAGGCGTGGCAGCCCCGGCCACTCCCGTGCCGGGGCTCGTTTTTGTGGGGATTTGAAATCATGCGTTATCTGATTGCACTCGCACCCTTGGCCCTGCTGGCCGCTTGTGGTGGCAACAAGGCCGCCACCAACAATGCGAGCGCCAACACCGCCGCGACGAACACCGTGGCGCCGGCCGCCGCCGCTCCGGCCGCCAACACCGCCGCTCCGGCTGCCGCCCCGGCCGCTCAGGCGGGCCAGTCGCGCGCCGACCTCGTCGCCGCTTGCGTCACCCAGTCGGCCGGTTCGGTTCCCCCGGGCGTCGACGTCAACGCGCTTTGCGGCTGCGCCATCGATCAGGGCCTCGCCGGCGTCGGTGAGGAAGCTGCGGCGGCCGCCTGCGCCGCTCAGCTCGGCATCACCGACGAGGAATAAGTCGAAGCGCGGGGGGGGGGCGGCGCCCCGGCCCCCC
>JAFAEG010000136.1 GCA_023424095.1 Pseudomonadota bacterium
CTGCCGGGGTCCCGCTGGCGCTGGCGCTGGCGGCCGCGTTCGGCTCGCCGCCGCCCAGGGAGTGGACGTAGGCGGTCAGCATCTTGATCGTGACCGCGTCCAGCCGGTGGCCCCAGCGCGGCATCACGCCATTGCGGCTGTTGACGATGCTGGTGCGGATCGCCGCTTCGTCGCCGCCATAGAGCCAGATCGGATCGGTCAGGTTCGGCGCGCCGAACGCGCGATCACCGCGCCCGTCCGGACCGTGGCAGGAGGCGCAATTGGTCGCGAACAGGGTCGCGCCACGCCCGGCCGCCGCATCCGCCGGCTGCTGCCCGCTGATCGTTCGGACATGCGCGACGAGATCGCCGATCTGCGCTGGCTCCAGGATCCCGCCAAAGGCCGGCATCTGGCTGGTCCGGGTCTCGCCATGATCGGGATTGCGGATGCCGTGCGTGATGGAGACGTGGATCTGCTCCATCGAGCCGCCCCACAGCCAGTCATCGTCGTTCAGATTGGGATAGCCCGGCGAGCCGGCGGCGCCGGAGCCGTGGCATTGCACGCAATGCATGCGGAACGCCGCGCGGCCGCCTTCGACGGCCTGCTGCCGAAGCGTCGGATCGGCCGAGAGCTTCTCGAGCGAGGCGCGGTCGATGGCGGCGTGGATCGGCGCCGTCACCGCGCGCTGCTCGGCCATTTCCTGCTCATATTGGCCGCGACTGGTCCAGCCGAGCATGCCTTCGGTCGCGCGGGTCAGCAGCGGCCAGGCCGGGTAGAGGATGAGAAACCCGATCGACCAGACGATCGTCGCGTAGAAGCTCCACAGCCACCAGCGGGGCAGGGGCGTGTTCAGCTCCTCGATCCCGTCCCACTCGTGCCCGACCGTTTCCGTGCCGGTCGGCTCGTCGATGCGCTTATTGTCGGCCATCGGTCCTCAATCCTTGAAGATCATGTTCGCGGCGTCGCGATTGCGCTTGCGGTTGCGGGGCAGGAACGCCCAGCCGCAGAAGGTCAGATAGACGAGGCCCAGGATCACCAGCCCCCAGCTGTCGGCGAAATGGCGCAGGGATTCGTAGTTCATCGCGGAGTCTCCTGCGGGGCGGCGGCCTCGAAATCGACGAGCGTGCCCAGCATCTGCAGATAGGCGACCAGCGCATCCATCTCGGTCAGGCGGGTCGGATCGCCGTCAAAGTCGCGGACCTGGACGCGCGGGTAGCGGCCCTGGATCTGGGCGGGGTCAGCGTTCGGATCCGCCTGCGCGCGCAGGTCGGCCCCGGCCTTTTCGATCGCCTCGTCGCTATAGGGCACGCCGACCGCGCGCTGGGCGCGCAGGGCCGCGGACGCGACGCGCGGGTCGAGCACCCGATCGGCCAGGAAGGCATAGCCCGGCATGATCGATTCCGGCACGACGGCGCGCGGGTCCTTCAGATGCTGGACATGCCATTCGTCCGAATAGCGGCCGCCGACGCGGGCAAGGTCCGGCCCGGTCCGCTTCGAGCCCCATTGGAAGGGGTGATCGTACATGCTCTCGGCAGCCAGGCTGTAATGGCCGTAGCGCTCGGTCTCGTCGCGGAACGGCCGGATCATCTGGCTGTGGCAGCCATAACAGCCCTCACGGACGTAGATGTCCCGGCCCTTCAGTTCGAGCGGCGTGTAGGGGCGCACGCCCTCCACTTTCTCGATGGTCGAGTCGATCCAGAACAAAGGCGCGATCTCGACGATACCGCCGATCGCCACCGTGATCAGGGACAGCACGCCGAGCAGGGTGACGTTCCGCTCGATCCTTTTGTGGGAGAAAATACGGGTAGCCATGGGTCAAATCCTCACTCGGCGGCGATCGGCGCCGGGGTGGCATCGGGATTGGCGGCGGGGCGCTTGCCGGGCTCGACCGGACGGTCGCGCTCGGGATCGAACGCGGCGTCGCGCATCGGCTTTTCCTCGCGCAGCCGGCCCTTGATGGTCTGGTAGATGTTGATCACCATGATCACCGCGCCGGCCAGGTAGAGCAGGCCACCGAGCGCTCGGATCACGTACATCGGGAACATCGCCGTGACCGTCTCGGCGAAGCTGTAGACCAGATAGCCGTCAGCCCCGTATTCGCGCCACATCAGCCCCTGCATGATGCCGGCGACCCACATCGCGGCGGCGTAGAGAACGATGCCGGCGGTCGCGAGCCAGAAGTGCCAGTTGACCATGCGCAGCGAATAGAGCCGGGTGCGGCCCCACAGGCGCGGCGTCAGGAAATAGAGCGCGGCGAAGGTGATCATGCCGTTCCAGCCGAGCGCGCCGGCATGAACGTGGCCGATCGTCCAGTCGGTATAATGCGACAGGCTGTTGACCGAGCGGATCGACAGCATCGGCCCTTCGAAGGTCGCCATGCCGTAGAAGGCCAGAGCGAGCACCATCATGCGGATGATCGGGTCGGTGCGGATCTTGTCCCATGCCCCGTTCAGGGTCATCAGGCCGTTGATCATGCCGCCCCAGCTCGGCATCCACAGCATGATCGAAAAGACCATGCCCAGCGTCTGCGCCCAGTCGGGCAGCGCGGTGTAATGGAGGTGGTGCGGACCCGCCCAGATGTAGAGGAAGATCAGGCTCCAGAAGTGGATGATCGACAGCCGGTAGCTGTAGATCGGCCGCTCGGCCTGCTTCGGCACGAAGTAATACATCATGGCCAGGAAGCCGGCGGTCAGGAAGAAGCCGACGGCATTGTGGCCGTACCACCATTGCGTCAGCGCATCCTGCACGCCCGCGAAGGCGGAATAGGATTTCGACCCGAACCAGCTGATCGGCACCGCCAGGTTGTTGACGATGTGCAGCATGGCGATGGTGATGATGAAGGCGAGGTAGAACCAGTTCGCCACATAGATGTGCGGTTCGCTGCGCTTCAGGATCGTGCCGACGAAGACCGCGCCATAGGCGACCCAGACCACGGTCAGCCACAGGTCGACATACCATTCCGGCTCCGCATATTCGCGGCCGCCGGTGACGCCCATCAGATAGCCGGTGGCGGCCAGGACGATGAACAATTGGTAGCCCCAGAAGACGAAGCGGGCGAGGCCGGGCAGAGCGAGCCGGGCGCGGCAGGTGCGCTGCACGACGTAGAAGCTGGTCGCGATCAGGGCGTTGCCGCCGAACGCGAAAATGACAGCGCTGGTGTGCAGCGGCCGCAACCGTCCGAAGCTGGTATATTCGGAGTTGAGATTGAGCTCGGGGAAAGCGAGCTGCAGGGCGATGAACAGGCCGGCGGCGAGGCCGGCAATGCCCCAGAACATGGTCGCGATCACGCCCCAGCGGATCGGCGCGTCATCGTAGCGGCTGCTGTCCGGAGTCGTGACTCGGACCGCGCCGCCGCCGGCAAAATCGGCGCGCCGGATCATCGCCACCATCGCGATCAGCGCCGCTGCGGCGACGATCACCATATGGACGGCAAAGCCCGTATCGACGGCCAGCGCCGCGGCCAGCACAGCGAACACGGCGACGGCCAGCCAGCCG
This sequence comes from Pseudomonadota bacterium, assembly GCA_023424095.1. Lineage (GTDB taxonomy): Bacteria > Pseudomonadota > Alphaproteobacteria > Sphingomonadales > Sphingomonadaceae > Allosphingosinicella. Next base: position 3,475 of record JAFAEG010000136.1, read on the forward strand.
CCGCTCTTCATCACCAGACTTTCCATTCTTTCCCCGCTCCGGGCCTTGTTCCGGTTTTCGATCCGGCGTGCCTAGGTCAGCGGGGGTGCTGCGGATGATACGGGATGATACGTAAGTCGGGCCCCGCCTCTGGAGAAATCGGTCGCGGCTCAGGGCAAATACCTAGCGACCCGGGTGGTGGATCGGGCGCAGGCGGGACCGAAAGGAGACCTGCCATGATTGCGATTGAAGCGTGCGACGGTGACGTGCTGATCGTGAAGACCAGCGGTCATCTGGAGACGGCGGAACTGGACTCGGTCGTGGATCAGGTCGAGCGCGCGCTGGCGGAGCGGCCGAAGACTCACATGCTGGTCGAAGTCGCGGGCTTCAGCGGCTTCGACCCCGCCGCGCTTCCCGATTATCTGCCGCGGGCGCTGGCGATGCTCGGCAAGCTGGATCGCTTCGGGCGGATCGCGGTGGTCGCCGATCAGCAATGGGTGCGCGCGGCCACCCGGCTCGAAAGCGCGCTCATTCCTGGCATCCGCTACGAGGTGTTCACGCCCGACGAGCGCGACCAGGCGCTGGCCTGGGTCAAGGGAAGTGCGGTTTTGCCGCACGCTCCCGCGCTCAGGATCATCGAGACCGACAATCCCAGCGTCATTGGCTACGAGCTCGACGGCAGCCTGACCGCGCCGGAGCTCGAGATTGTCGCGGACTATTTCAACGAGACGCTGAACCAGCCGGGGCCGGTGCGCATCCTCGGGCGCATCCGCAACCTGACGGGTTTCGAACCGAGCGCCGCCGTCAGCGGCAAATATCTCGGCATGAAGTTCGCCGCGCTCGGTAAGGTCGAACGTTATGCCGTGGTCGGTGGCCCGGATTGGCTGCACGGCTGGATCGGCGCGATCGCCCCGCTGCTGAAGACGGAAATGCGCTGCTTCGACCCGGAGAATGAAGCGGAGGCGTGGGCGTGGTTGGGCGCGCGTCCCGGCGAGGAGCGCGCGCTCGCCGTCTGAGCGTCGGCGATGTCGGCCGGCGGCTGAGCGCTTGGCGGAATAATTAGTGTCACCGATGGCCGCGCCTGATAGTCCAGATTGGCGGAGAGGCGGCGAAGGGTGACCCGGAAATTGTGTCGATGAGTGTTCCCGGCGGCGAAACCGATCGCCGGCTGCGCATTCCGATCGGCCTGGCCGTGGCCGTCGCCGGGGTCGCCTTGGCCTTCGCCGCGCGCTTTGTGCTGATCCCCTGGCTCGGCGACCGCGCCCCGCTGATGTTCTTCGTCCTGCCGGTGCTCGGCTGTGCGCTTTATTTCGGCCGGCTGTCCTCGGTGGTGGCGGCGGTCCTGGGGGTGCTGGTCGGCGCCATTCCATTCGTCGAGGACGGCGTTTTCACGGTCGACGAGACGGTGCAGGTCATCGTCTTCGCCATCCTGTGCATCGGCATCATCCTGCTCGCCGAGCAGGTCGTGCGGGCCAGGGTCAGCGAGACCAGCCGGGCCGAGGATGCCGAGCAGGCCGGGCGCGAGGTGCAGGATGCGTCGATCGCGCTTGAGCGGCGGGAGCAGCATCTGCGCTCGATCCTCGCCACCGTGCCCGACGCGATGATCGTCATCGACGAGGCCGGGAGCATCATCTCGTTCAGCACCGCGGCCGAGGAGATGTTCGGTTTTGCCGAGGCGGAGGTGCTGGGGGAGAATGTCAGCATCCTCATGCCCTCGCCCGATCGCGAGCGGCATGACGGCTATCTGGCGCGCTATTTCAGCACCGGCGAGCGGCGCATCATCGGCATTGGCCGGGTCACCAATGCCCGCCGGCGCGACGGCTCGACCTTTCCGATCCACCTCCATATCGGCGAGGCGAAGGTCGGGACGGAGCGGCTGTTCACCGGCTTCATCCAGGATCTGACCGAGCGCCAGCGGACCGAGCTGAGGCTGCACGACCTGCAGTCCGAACTGGCCCACGTCTCGCGCGTCACCGCGATGGGGACGCTCGCCACCGCGCTTGCGCACGAACTCAACCAGCCGCTGACGGCGATCGCCAATTATGTGGAAACGTCGCGCGACCTGCTGGCCGATTGCACCCCGGAAAATGTCGAGACGGTCCGCGAGGCGCTGCAGGAATGCGCGGTGCAGTCGGTGCGCGCGGGCCAGATCGTCCGCCGCCTGCGCGACTTCATCTCGCGCGGGGAGAGCGAACAGAGGGTCGAAAGCCTGAGCCGGCTGATCAGCGAGGCGAGCGCGCTGGCCTTGGTCGGGGCGGGCGAGCGCGGCATCGAGGTCGAGGTCAAGCTCGCCCGCGAACTCGACCGCGTGCTGGTCGATCGCATCCAGGTCCAGCAGGTGCTGCTCAACCTGATCCGCAATGCCGTGGAGGCGATGGACGACAGCCGCACCCGTCGCCTGGAGATCAGCTCCCGCCGCTATGACGAGGGCTTCGTCGAGGTGATTATCGCCGACAGCGGGCCGGGGCTTCCGGCCGAGGTGGGTGAGCATCTCTTCCAGCCGTTCGTCAGCACCAAGACGTCGGGCATGGGCCTGGGCCTCTCGATCTGCCACACGATCGTCACCGGCCATGGCGGCCGCATCTGGGCCGAGCAATCGGCGCTGGGCGGCACGGCTTTTCATTTCACTCTGGTCGACGCAGGAAGCGGGGACGATGAGCACTGACGCAAAGATCGTCTATCTGGTCGACGACGAAGAGGCGATCCGCCGCTCCGCCGGCTTCCTGCTGAAGACCTCCGGCTATCAGGTGAAGAGCTTCGATTCGGGCGTCGCGGTCCTGAAGGAGCGGGAGCTCGAGCCGGGCTGCATCCTGCTCGACGTGCGCATGCCGGGCATGGACGGGCTCGAGGTCCAGCAGGAACTGCGCGAGCGCGGCCTGACCCTGCCGGTGATCGTCATGACCGGTCATGGCGACGTGACGGTCGCGGTCCAGGCGATGAAGCAGGGCGCGGTCGACTTCATCGAAAAGCCGTTCGAGAAAGCCGTGCTGATCAGCGCGATCGAAGAGGGCTTCGCGCGCATCGCCAATGTCGAGCGCCGCCGGGCCAGGGCCGACGAGGCGCGGGTGCGGCTGAACGGCCTGACCGCGCGCGAACGCGACGTGCTGCAGGGGCTGGTCCGCGGCCATCCCAACAAGACCATCGCCTATGATCTCGACATCAGCCCCCGCACCGTCGAGATTCACCGCGCCAATCTGATGACCAAGCTCGGCGTGGCGAGCTTTTCGGAAGCGTTGCGGATCGCCTTCGCGGCGGGCTTGGGCGATGAAGCCGAAGCCCCGCTCAAGCCGGCGTCGGAGGACGGTCGACCGGCGTGAGATCGGCGATCCGGAAGGGCAGGCGGGTGCCGTCCGGTTCGGTCAGCGTGAGATAGTCGCCCAGGCGGATTGGATGGGTCTCCAGATGGAAGATCCGTTCGTCGTCATCCTCGCCGATGCGATAGGAAAAGGCCCAGCCCCGATCGGTGGCGATGACATAGCCGGACAGATCGGGCTGGTTCGGCCAGAAGCGCCGCACCGTCGCGCGGCCGGGATCGTCCTGCAAGGCCTGCGCGTCGAACGCCCCGTCCTCCGCGAGCGGCAGCCGCAGCAGGTAGAAGCGGCTCGCCGAGCCTTCGGGAAAGTCCGGCGTACGCGCGAGTTCGAGGCGGATCAGATACCAGGTCATCCGTCGGTCCTGCCCTATCCGAAGTAGCGGCCACATACGTGTCTCTACGGACCCGGCCCAGGACCGCCGGCGTCCGGGAAACTGCGTAGCGACGCGGCACCGACGCTCGCCTTAGGCTGCGAACAACTTCAACGGAGATGTTCGATGAAATCGATCCTGGTTTATGCCACCGAGGATGAGGGCCAAGCCGCGCGGGTCGCTGCAGCTTTGGACCTCGCCCGCGCGACCGGCGCGCACCTCACCTTCCTGCACGTGACGCCTTACAGCTCCTACGTGGCCACCGATCCGTTCGGCGGGGCCTATCTGGCGGTCGGCATCCTGCAGGAAATCGCCAGGATGACGGCAGAAGCCAAGGCCCGGCTGACCGAGCGGATGCGCGGTCAGGATGTGCTGTGGACCTGGGTCGAGGCGGATGGCGGTGCCGCCCATGCGATCGTCGAGCATTCACATCTGGCGGACCTCATCCTGCTCAGCCGGCCCGGTCCCGAGGGCGGCGCTGCACGCGACGCGCTGAGCCTGGTCGGCGACGTGCTGGTCCACGCCCGCGCGCCGGTGCTGGCGGTGCCGATGTCGGCCCGCGGACTGGATTGCTTCGGCCCGATCGCGGCTGCCTGGAACGGCTCGCCCGAGGCCTCGCACGCGCTGCAGGCGGCGCTGCCGCTGCTGAAGCTGGCCTCGGCCGTGCATCTGATCACGATCGCCGAGGGCGCGCCGGCCGCCAATCGCCTGCCCGCCACCGATGCGAGTGAATATCTCGGCTATCACGGCCTCTCGTCGGAACTGCACGAAGTGCCGGCGGGCGACAACGGCATTGCCGCCACGATCGGCGCGACCGCCGCGGCGCGCGGCGCCGAGATCCTGATCATGGGCGGCTACGGCCATTCGCGCTTCCGCGAAGCCATGCTTGGCGGGGCAACGCGCGAGCTCCTGAGGAGCCCGGGCGGGGCGCTCCTGCTTGGCCATTAGGTCAGGCGGGGCTGCTCGTGCGGCCGCGCCGACGCGATGGTGCGCCACGCAGTCGTGCGCGAACCAGTCTCTCCCTGTTATTCCCTGAAAAACAGGGAAAAACGCGAAAACTCGACCTAGAAACTGGGAGACCCATGTCCATTCTGGACTGACTGCTGCGGCGTCACGATGGCAAATCAAAGAAATACGGCTTACGCCGAACTCCTCATCAATTTCGCGAACAGGGAAATGAATCCAGCGAATCAGGGATTTCAATCCCAGCGAACAGGGTTTCGAACAACCAGACCAGCTGGCTACTGATCTGCGGCATTCGACGTCAACGAGCCACCTGCCTGCTGCATCTCCAGCAGCTGGTCGACGACGGAAAGCGCGGTCAGTAGGCCGTCCCGGATCGAAAGAAGGTCTGCCCCGAGCATGTGCTGGTGGCGACCGGAGAGCGCAAGCACAGCTGCTAATACCGTATCCGACTCGCGCGCCAGACGCACCAAGTGACCACCGCTTGGCCCGCAGCATCCACTGAGCCAATTCTTAGCAGTTCGGTCGCTTGCTCCAGTCCACTTCATCAAGGTCTTCGTAGCTCGGTGGCTTTGGCCCAGTTCGGTGCGCAACGCATCAGCAATGGCACCTGCGTACCCGGCTTCACCTGGAGTGACCGGCAGCTTTCTTCCCTCCTTACGAAACATGTTTCCCGCTCCGTTGATCTAAGGGTGCCGAGAGAGTCGTTTTAGGACCCGCGGAAGCCTGAGGTCAGCTATGATCAACTGGGACCAAGCTCCATCGCCGTCAGACAGCAAGCGAGTTCGTGCTGCCGAGTACGTTCGGATGTCCACCGAGCATCAAAAGTATTCAACTGACAATCAAGCATCAGCCATCCGCCGTTATGCAGAGGCTCGAGGATACGAGATCGTCGCAACCTATGCTGACGAAGGCAAAAGCGGTCTCCGCTTGGATGGTCGGGACGCGATCAAGCGTCTCTTGAGTGACGTCGAGCAGGGGAAAACCGAGTTCGCCGCTATACTAGTTTACGACGTGAGCCGGTGGGGACGTTTCCAAGATCCTGATGAGGCCGCTGCGATCGAGCTTTCCTGTAAGAAGGCCGGCATTGCCGTTCACTATTGTGCGGAGCAATTCGAGAATGATGGGAGCATCGGCTCGTCGATCATCAAAACCGTAAAACGAGCGATGGCGGGCGAGTACAGCCGCGAGCTTTCCGTCAAAGTCTTCGCTGGTCAGGCGAACCTTATTCGCCTTGGCTACCGGCAAGGCGGGCCCGCGGGCTACGGGCTGCGCCGTTTGCTAGTCGACCAGAATGGGGTCGCCAAAGGGGAGCTCGGTCGCGGAGAGCACAAGAGCATCACCACCGATAGAGTCGTTCTGGTGCCCGGCCCCGACGAGGAAATAGCGACCGTGCGAGACGTGTACCGCCTCTTCCTCGAAGAGAGGAAAAGCGAAACGGAAATCGCAGCGATACTCAATGATCGGGGAATTCTGACGGACCTCCTCCGGCCCTGGACACGGGGGACGGTTCACCAGCTTCTTATCAACGAGAAATATATCGGCAACAATGTGTGGGGCAGACGCTCGTTCAAGCTGAAGCAGATCCGTAAGGACAACGTCCCAGAAGAATGGATCCGGAGCGATGGAGCCTTTCCCGGCATCGTGGACCCGGACGCGTTCGTGAATGCGCAGACCATCATCGCCCGTCGGTCAGAGAAACTCTCAGACGACGAAATGCTGAGCCGTTTAGCGGGAGTGCTGACGTGTCAGGGCAGCCTTTCCGGGCTGATAATTGACGAGAGCGAAGGCTGCCCCTCGAGCAGCTCGTTCAGGTCGAGGTTTGGGAGCCTCCTTCGCGCCTACACACTCGTCGGATTTAGCCCGGAGCACGACTATCGCTACCTTGAGATCAACCGCGAGTTGCGCCGTTTGCATCCCGACATCGTCAAGGAAGTTATCCAGGGAATGCGTGCATCCGGCGGCCGGGTCCTCCAGGACGCGACCACCGATCTGCTTTGGGTCAACGGCGAGTTCACTGCATCAGTAGTGGTGGTCCGATGTCGATCAACGCCGGCCGGGTCACTGCGCTGGAAGGTGACGTTCGATCAAAGCTTACGGCCGGACCTCACGATCGCGGTGCGTATGGACAGCGCGAATGCCAACGCCTTGGATTACTACCTTCTGCCTCGCTTAGATATGCGCTCCGCGGTGCTACGCCTGTGTGAATATAACGGGCTGTCCCTGGACGCGTATCGCTTCGAAGCGCTCGATCGCCTGTACGATATGGCGAAACGCTATCCGCTGAGGCGTGCGGCGTGATGGAGGCGACTCCTGCGCAACGGGTGGAAATGCTGCCCATCGACAGGGTGGTCGTCATAAACCCTAGAGTGCGGAACCGGAGGGTCTTCAACGAGATTGTGGAAAGCATTGCCCTCGTGGGCTTGAAGCGTCCCATCACCGTCACGCGACGAGACGATGAGAGAGGGACATTCTTCGATCTTGTGTGCGGCCAGGGGCGGCTCGAAGCGTGCAAGACCCTTGGTTTTGGAGAAATACCTGCACTCATTGTCAAAGCGGACCAGGAGGATTGCCTCGTCTCCAGTCTCGTGGAGAATTGTGCGCGGCGCCAGCACCGAGCCTTGGATCTTCTGCAGGATATAGGAGACATGAAGCAGCGGGGGTACGCCCCAACACATATCGCTTTGAAGACGGGCCTTTCCTGCGAGTATGTGACGGGAGTGGCCCGCCTGCTCGAGAACGGCGAGGAGCGCCTCCTTCGGGCGGTTGAATCTGGGTCCATCCCAATCTCAGTCGCTGTGGACATAGCCGACTGCGAAGATGCTGAGATCCAGTCTGCCCTACAGAGCGCCTATGAAGATAAATTGCTGCGTGGCCGCCAGCTGGTAGCTGCTCGCCGGCTGGTGGAAACCAGACGGCGGCGCGGCAAAGGTCTGAGGAGCGAGAACAGAACTCGAAAGCCCGTCACTTCCCTTTCGCTCGTACGCGCATTCGAAGAAGACACACAGCGCAAGCGCGCTTTAGTAAGGCGCTCCGAGTTCGCGAAGGCTCGTCTCAGCTTCGTGACTGAGGCCATCCGCAGCCTGATCGACGACGAAGCCTTTTTCGCAATTCTGGAAACGGAGGACCTTTGCACTGTCCCGGCGAGCCTCGCCGGTCGCATTCCTGAGCTGACGGGAGAGCCAACATGAAGGCGTCCTTGAAGGTCGGATTTGAGACCTCGAGTCTGCGAATCCATCTCACGAAGATTCTGCCGCTTCACGTGGTGAGTGACTCTGTGCGACGGTCGACCAAATATGCGCAGATCGCCGCATCTATAAGAGAAGTTGGCATCATCGAGCCCCCGGTTGTGGTGCGAGCCGCGGATGAGCCTAATACCTTTCACCTGCTGGATGGACACCTTCGGGTTGATATCCTCCGGGAGCAGGGCATCGAGGCTGTCGTGTGCCTGGTTTCCACGGATGACGAGGCATACACGTACAACAAGAGGATCAATCGCCTCGCGATCATTCAGGAACACAGGATGATCCTTACCGCGATTGAGAAGGGCGTATCGGAGGAGCGCCTCGCGCGAGCACTGAACCTGAATATTGCCACGATCAGAAGCAGGCGGCGTCTGCTCGACGGCATCTGCTCCCAGGCGGCAGAGCTGCTGCGCGATAAACACGTCCCGCTGCACAGCTTCACGGAGCTCCGCCGCCTCTGCCCTGAACGGCAGATCGAAGCGGCTGAGCTGATGGTGGCAATGAACAGGTACACCATCAGCTACGCAAAGTCGCTTGTGGCGGCGACGCCGGAGAACCTCCTCGTCAAGAAGCGGAAGTCAAAGGTCGTAAAGGGGCTCGGCCCTGAGCAGATAGCCCGCATGGAGGAGGAAGCAGCTAAGTTGCAGAAAGAGTTCAAGCTGATCGAACAGGACTACGGAGCCGATCATCTCGATCTCGTTCTAGCCGTCGGTTACGTCGGCCGATTGCTCGGAAACGCCCGCGTGGTGGGCTACCTTGCTCAATGCCATCCAGAGATTCTGGCCGAGTTTCAGAAGCTTGGCGAGCTGCAGAAAGCGGCCTGAAGAGGGCCCGGACTCGATAAGCGCGGGAACCGCAGAAGAGGCCGCACGCTGAAGCGGTTCCCTAAGATATTAGCAGTGCCCGTTTCCGCGCATTGGGGAATGTTGCAATAATTTCATAAAAACAGGCAACATCCTGAGAAACAATAACCCGCGATGCGAGGTCTCCGACGCAAGACCTATTACGCGCCACGCGTAAGCAATTAACGCACTGCGCGTGATAATCACTCTTTCTAGCGTTCGGCCTTATCGGTGGACGATTAGACGCGCTAAAACTGACCTCCGAGTGGAGGACTGTATGAACGATCTTCAAATCAAATATCGAATCCCATCCCACCTAAAGCCATCGCCAGCGAACGCTCGAACTCACTCTCGCAAACAGATCCTGCAGATCGCCCGATCCATCACCTTGTTCGGGTTTAATAACCCGATCTTGCTCGATGCGGAGGGGTACATCGTTGCCGGTCACGGCCGGGTGGCAGCAGCACTTGAGCTCGGGATTCCCAGCGTTCCTACCGTGTTGCTCGAACATCTAAGTCCAGCACAAAGGCGAGCCTACATCATCGCCGATAACAAACTCGCGGAGAATGCTGGCTGGGACAAGGACATGCTGCAGGTCGAACTGCAGGGGCTGGCGGCGGCGGGCCTAAATTTTGATCTCACCGACCTTGGCTTCGAAACCGGTGAGATTGATCTCTTCCTGACAGATGATCCGACTGAGATCGCTGCAGAGGACGCCGGGGAAGACCGCGAGGCCTGGAGCGCAGTGCCCGAGGTTGCGCGGCGGGGGGACCTATGGCTGCTGGGCAAACACCGCCTCTTCTGCGGCGATGCTCTGGACGACGAGAGCTTCAGGGCCCTGCTCGGTCGTGAACGAGCGCAAATGATATTCGCCGACCCCCCTTTCAACGTCAAGATCAGCGGTCACGTTTCCGGGAAGGGGAGGGCCAGGCACCCGGAGTTCATCATGGCCTCTGGAGAAATGTCGTCTCAGGAATTTACGTGCTTCCTCCGCACGAGCTTTGAGCGAATGTCGGCTGCCAGTGCGGATGGCGCCGTCCATTTTATTTGCATCGACTGGAGGCACCTTGGTGAGCTCCTGTCCGCCGGGGCTGACGCTTACTCCGACCTCGTCAACCTGTGCGTATGGGTAAAGACGAACGGCGGAATGGGGTCACTCTACAGGTCACAACATGAGCTGGTGGCAGTCTTCAAGTCGGGGTCGGGCAAACATGTGAACAACGTGGAGCTTGGACGCCATGGCCGGAACCGCACCAACGTGTGGACCTACCCCGGCATGAACAGCTTTCATAAAGGCAGAGACGACTCGATCCGGCTTCACCCTACGGTAAAGCCCACCGCGCTCGTGGCTGACGCAATACTTGACTGCTCCAAGCGCGGCGACATCATTCTCGATCCCTTCGCCGGTTCGGGCACTACCTTGCTTGCGACACAACGAACCGAGCGTCTCGGCAGGTGCATCGAGCTCGACCCGCGCTACGTCGACGTCGCGCTTCACCGCTTCCGAACTCAAACGGGGATAGCTCCGGTCCACGCTTCTACCGGAGCAGTCTTCGGAGACGAGGCCTTTTACACCAGCGCCGCTCTTCAGGGCTTGACGGCACGGAGGGTGAGCGCGTGAACGACGACGATCCCTCGGAAGGAGCCGAAGCCGATCCCTGGTACAAGGTAGGGTACGGGCAGCCTCCTAAAGCCAAGCAGTTCAAGAAGGGCAGGTCGGGAAATCCGCGGGGAAGACCGAAACGCAGACCGAGCATCGCAACGATCATGCGCGAGGAATTAGAAATGACCGTGCCACTGAAGGGAGCGAATGGACCTATCAAGATGGCGCTTGCGCGGGCGATCGTTCGACGCGCCTTGGTCGATGCCGCAAGTGGGAAGCATCCAGCAGCTGTCGCGCGAGGCCTACGTCTGCTCGAGCGCTATGGACCGGAGGAAGACGAGCCGACCTGGGACCTTTCCAAGCTCGCCGACGATGAGCTGGATGTCTTTGAGAGACTGCTCGCCACTATAACGGTCGATGGCAGCTCAATCGCAGGGAGCTAGCGCGCAGAAGTTTCAAGGAGCGGGTGGGCTTCAGGTTGACGTCTCCTGCGCGCTCCCGCGCCATGCCGGCGCGTCGCGTCTGAGCTCGTCCAGATAGTCGCTCCACCATTGCGCCATCGCCACCCGCTCCGCCCAGTGCTGCCCGCGATGATAGACGGCGCGTCCCGCATGGGGGTCGCGATGTGCGAGGGCTCGCTCGATCGCATCGGGGCTCCACAGACCCGACTCATTCAACAGCGTCGACGCCGTGGCCCTGAACCCGTGCGCAGTGGCGTCCTCGGTTGTGTAGCCGAGGCGCCTCAGCGCCTGATTGAGCGTGTTTTCGCTGATCGGCTTGCGGCGCGCGCAAGACGAAGCGAAGATCAAGTTCTTGCCGCCGGTTGCCGCCGAGAGCTCCGTCAGCATGGCGAGAACCTGGCGGGACAATGGCACCGAATGCGGCAACCTCATCTTGGTGCGGTGGGCGGGAAGGCGCCAGATCGCGTTTTCGAAATCGATCTCTGACCATTCCGCCTGGCGGAGCTCGCCGGGTCTCAGGAAAACGTGGGGCGCGATCCGGAGCGCAAACCGGGTCGTCAGCCACCCTGGATACCCGTCGATCACCCGCAGCAAGGCGCCCAGCGGCTCGGGATCGGTTATCGCCGCATGGTGACGCGATACGGGCGCAGTCAGGGCGCCTCTCAGCAACTGGGCGGGATCCCGGTCAGCCCTGAGCGTCGCCACCGCATAGCGGATGACTCGGCTCGCAAACGAGCGCACCCGCTTCGCGGTCTCGCGATGCCCGGCCCGCTCGATCTTCCTAAGCGCCATCAGTAGTTCGTGCGGGCTGATGTCGGCCACGGGTCGACGACCGAGCGACGGCTATTGGCGAAACGCTACCCTCTCGGCCAGCAGGCTAGCCAAGTTACAAGCATCCGGTATGGATGGCATCCAAACGCGACGGGAATCGAAGAATGGCCGATCAGACCGATACGACACTGAGGGAGCTCACTGTTGAGGTCGTTTCTGCTTTTGTTAGCAACAACACGATCCGGAGCGAAGATCTGGCGCAGCTGATCCAATCTACTCACCACGCGCTCGCCGGCCTCGAGAACGACGCGTTGTCTGCGAGCGCTCCGACCGAAGAGTTCACTGGCGCAGTCAGTGCTCGGAAGAGCCTAGGCTCCCGCGAGCACATCATCTCGATGATCGACGGCAAGCCTTATAAGACTCTCAAGCGTCATCTTTCACGTCATGGGCTGACGCCAGAGGAGTACCGAGCGCGCTACAAGCTTCCGGCGAGCTACCCGATGGTCGCACCTGCCTATTCAGAAAACCGGAGGAGCGCTGCTAAGCGGTTCGGCCTGGGTACAAAGGGGCGCGGTGCCGCGTTAGCAGATAAGCCAAGTGCCGACCGGGGCAGGGGCCGACAGCCGAAGAGCTGATCCGTTCACTTGCAACTTCGCCTCTGATTATTGCCGAGCTGAAAGCTGGGTGCCTAGCTCTACAATATCGGTTTACAGGCGGAACGATATTCTCTGCGGGCGGCGGAGCCTGGCAGCATCGGGATCAGGGGGAAGTGGATGTGCAACGACGACAGTGATCGACACGAGGTTGCCGGTGCGCCGGGCGAGGACCTCAACGGGCGAGGCATGATCCTGCTGACAGGTGATTGCACGACGCTCGCGGCCTTTAAGCGGCGAGCGAAGAACTGGTGCTCGCGGCACCCGTCCCTCGCTACTGGCGTCGCCGAGATGGCACTGGGGGTCACCCTCATCGCGTGGGGTGCGAAGTCGGGCGCGATCGAAATGGGCGTACAGCTACTTGGAACTGCCACCGATTTATTCAATCCGGGCGAGATTTCTGGGAGCGCCATCGGCGCTGGCGCGGGGGTCGTGGTCGCCAAAATAGTCGGCTCCATCGGTGTCGCCGCGATGGGTACGGCGGTAGCGGTCCCTGCAGCGCTGCTGGCAGGGGGAGGAGCCGTCTTGCTTGGCGCGCTTGGGTACGCGGTGGGAGACGTGGCCTACGGCCTGCTCAATGAGTTCGATCCCGCGGTGCTGGTAATGGGTGCGTCGGCGCTCTCAGTTGGACTCGCGCTTCTCCTCGACGGCGCTCATCGTGTCGCGCACGACGAGCTCGTTAAAGGGCGTGCCTCCTATTTGAAGGACGGCGCAATTCACCTCTACCGCACGTCTGCGACGGTGATCGCCAGCACCCACGAAGAACTGATGCGGCTCTCGGGTGGCGAGACCCTGGCCGTTCTCGGCCCTGCAGCGATCGCGACCATGGGTGGCGCCGCGGTCGGCTCATCGATCGCGGCCGGCTCGGTGACGGTTTTGGGTTCGAAGGCGCTGGGCTCGGTGGCATTGTCGCTTGGCCTGGTCTCCGCGCCCGTTTGGCCGGTGGTGACAGCAGCCGCCGTGGTGGGGAGCGCGACCCTCGCCGGGGGCTATCTCGCGGTTCGGTGGTTCCGTCGCGGCCGTGACAATTGTCGGCAAGTCGCGGAGGAACTACAAGTTACACATTTATCGAAATGAGCGTGTAGCGATATTCCGACGAGCCGATGAGGCTAGTGTGGATCGTTGACCAAGTTAGCTAATGGAAGCTACCGGGAAAAGGCACGGCTCCTATAGGCGGCCTCCGGGCCGTCGGGGCGGTACGCTGAAAAATGTGGACCGGTATGCTGCCCCCGGGGAGAGAGACACTGGCTGGTTTCGAGACATGAACGGCGAGATCGAAGCTGTCATTTCTGGCGGGCGAGTGGCCGATGAAGGCGAGCACGAGTACCTTGAGCTGACGAATGACGACGCGCTGTTGATTGTAAGCGTGAACCGCAGCTACCCAGGGCTGAGCTCGTATGACGCCTCGCGGTACGCGTGGAGGGTGTCACCTGAACGTGCCAAGCGTGTAGAGTACGTGATCGCTACCAAGAACAGGCGCGTGGTGGGAGTCTTCAGGCCATCGGCGTGGAAGCCAGCGACAATAGGAAACTTCCCGGAATTCAACAAGGAGCGCCCCGGCCGCATTGGGTTCGTTGGAACGCCTGCGAGCGGGGCCGTTGCTGCGCGTTTCATAGGGAAGTTATTGCCCGCCGACTTCCGTTTCTCGGGCAACGGCTATCGATACGCCGGCAAGCTCGGGACCTAGGAATGTTGCGTCGGACCGTGGCCCGAGCACGTATTACGCACTTGTCGCTTGATGCCGTCCCGGATGCAGGGACAAGAGAGCCTTAAACGGAACGCTCGATGAGGCGCTAAAGGGGGGCTACCGGAGGGAGGCAACAACAGTGTCTTCCCCACCACGTAGTGCTTTTTGGCCATAGTTGCACCGGGGCATCACCGGACAGCTCTCGCAGCGTGGCCGCCGGGCCTTGCAGACAACGGCAGCGAAGTCGAGCACCGCCCAGTTTACCTCGTGGGCATTAACCCCTCGCACGAACCACCTCGCGGCTTCTTGCAGCCAAGGATCGTGCCGTATGTCTGCCAATCTCCGTGGGCGCAGGTAGCGTTCGATCACCCGCGCCATGTTCACGTCGAGCAGCGGCATCGCGCGTCCATGCTGAAACATGAGCACCGCGTTGGAGACATACTGGCCAACGGCGGGGATCTCGGCATGTGACTGCGGATCGGATGGAAACCGGCCTCCGTTCACGGAAGCGTAGCGAGCCAGACCCAGAAGGGAGTTAGCTCGGCGGCGCCACAGTCCAAGCGGCTTTAGGAATTGCTCGAGCTGCTCCGCGGACGCCGACGCGAGCGTGTCCCAGTCGGGGAAGCGGGCGAAAAATTGCTCGTAGAACGCGGCGACCGCCGTCGCCGTCGTTCTCTGCAGGAGGACCTCGACGGCGATCCTCTGGTACTCTGTCGCGTGGGCAGAGCGCCAAGGAAATCGACGCCCCGCCGTGCTCGCCCACGAGACCAATGCCTTAGCTAGACGCGTCAGCTTTACCTTCTCGCGGTGGGTGAGCCGGTCGCCAGGCAGCGCCGGCGATACTCGTAGATGCGGCACTGCGGAGCCTGCTAGCTAAGTGCCATTGGACACTACGCCGCGAGATCGAAGGTCAGCGGAGACTTGAACAGCAACGGGAGATCGGCCTGCCGGATCTTGAAAAGGTATCCTTGGTCCTTGGCGCCGCCAGTACTTGTCTCCTTGATCGTGTAATCAACCGTGATCACGCCGGCTTCGAGCAGCATCGGTAGCTTGGCCTCGCTGACGCCAGATGTGTACCTCGCGGTCGCGTAATGGAATTCTTCCTCGGCGCCGCGGCCGCGCGTGTCGGCCTTCACCCAGAAGGTTTGACCGTGCTTGTCCTTCAGACGCGAAAACAAGGTCTCCAGCCTCCACGTGGTATCCCGCACGAGGGTAGAGCCGTCGGTCCACGACTGGTGCAAGAGGACATTCCCTTCCAGCTCGAGGGCCATGCCGTAGCTGTTTGGCTTGATCATAGACAGCTCGTGGAACAGTTGGCGGCGCCCCTTTTTGTCGCTGTAACGACCCCTCGCCCTCAGGATGTCGGCCGACCCCTTTAAACGGCTGATCTTCCATTCCGGGACCTGGGACAAGATCGTCGTGCGGCCCTTTGCGTGAGAGCCTTTTCGCCCGGCCTTGATCTCGATGCCCTTGTAGTCCGGCGCCTTGCTACTGTTACACTTGATGCCGAGCTTCGTCTCCAGCGTATAGCCCACCCCCGTATCGCCTGGTCGAAGGGTCCTCAGGAAGCCCTGGGCGCCGACCAACTTCAGCATCGCCAAGAGCTCGAGCGCCTCCGCGGTCAGCGGTCGGCGCCCTGTGGGCGTAGACTGCGAGCGGCTATCCACGCGCGTGAGTGGTCGGCCTCCGGTTCGGGCAGCGGGACCCCCACCGTCGAGGAGGATGTCGCGAGCTTCCGCCGCAGTCACTCGTAATGGCTGTCCGGCGGCTTCGCCTTCTGATCTCAATGCACACCAAAACGAGGACGTCCGGTCTTCGAGCAAATGACCGACATCCGATTGCGAGGTGTTCACAACCATCAGCTTCGAGCCGGCATTGCAGATGGCGAGCAAGTCCCCCGCGGTGGCATATTTCGATAGGCGCCCGAACCAGATCCGCGGGTCACCTTGCTTCGTGTTCGGCCGGTACAGGGACGTGGTCGTGGCGACGACCTCGCCTTTCGAGAAAAGGAGGGTAGCGATCGTTGCCTTCGCGTCTGGTCCCTGCTGTTGCGCCGAGTAGTCGTGGATGCCTTGCTCACGAAGCCAGGCGCGCACGCTGTCCGTCGCGTCTAAGATCGATTTCTCCAGGCCGGTCGCCGTGGGAACGATCAAGCCGCAGTCGAGCCCGTGCTCCGCAAATTGGCGCAGCGTGAGCGCGACGTCGCGGTTCGAGCACCTTAGCATTCCGCGGTGCCCGAAGGATTACCAGTAGCTGGATTTCGAGCGTGCGCGGCAGTCATGTGCCATCGTAACCGCGCGGGGCACTAAGTGTCTATGGTAGCTGCCTTACTCAGAGGCAGAGCTCGCGCCGTCGATTATCCGCTTGAAGTGTTTGCCTACCCGTTCCGCCAAGCCAACGGGAACGGCGTTTCCAATCTGGGTGTACTTGGGCACTTCCCGGTCGAAGTTTCCTTCTCTCGGGTTGCCGGCACGGCGCAGGCCTCCTGTCGTTCTTTTCCCCTCGAACCTGTACCAGTCCGGGAAGAGTTGCAGCCGCGCCCACTCGCGCACGGTCAATGACCGCGGCTGGGAAAAGTGCACGTAATCGTCTGGCAGCGACGTCGCGGTGATGCTGGGCGGGCGGTTGCCCCAACGCTCCGGCAACACTCGCTGCGAGAACTTCTTTGTCTGCGCATGGGCGGGAATCTCACCATTGTTCTCAAGCATGTGCTTGAACTTGGCTACGATGTGCGGCGCGTGTTTAGAATATTCCTGATCGGTGAGCTCGCCGGAGCGCTGGTTCTCGCGCGCTGGGGGAGGCGCCCTCAACTTCCGCTGTATTTCAGTCGTCGGCGCTGCGGGATAGGTATTGGTTTGCCAGGTGCCCCGCGGATACTGCCCGGCGAGCAACAGCGGTTCAATGGCGGGGTCTACTAGGTCGCCCAGAAGGTCCACCAAGTCCGGGCATTCCGACGGCTCCCCCTTTGGAAGGAAGCCGCACTTGACCGCGTCCTGTTCGTCGGCGTCCAGATCCAAGCCCTTGGCTGCCTCCACGATGTCCTCGCGTATACCTACCAGCAGCACGCGCGGTCGGTTCTGGGGCACCCCGTAGTCGCCCGCTCGCACAAGCGACCAGCGGACGCGATATCCCGGTATAGATCTAAACTCGCTCAAGACATGGGGCCAGATCCTGTCGTCACCGTCGCGGGTCCACTTCGCGTTCAATAGGCCCCTAACGTTCTCGAAGAGAAAGATGCGTGGCCTTAGTCGGCGGATGACGGCTGCCATCCGGGCATAAAGCTGGTTTGAAGGAAGGTCTTTCTTGTCGACGGAGTAAGACCGCCGGTGGCCGATGCCGGAGAACCCTTGGCATGGTGGCCCCCCTGCGAGGAGGTCAAGCGTGCTTCCGCCCTCGGTCGTGCCGGCTGGCGGAAAAGCTAGGCCAAGCCCCGAGAGATCGTTGACGAGCTGCTCAAGGCGCGCGCCCTTGAGCTCCTGCGCGTCGTTACACCGTAGGCGGGGCTGTTCTGCGAATGGAACTCCACCGACCTCGTGGTGCCGGTTTGCCAGATAGGTCGCCATCGCGTGTTCGTTCAGCTCGTTCACGAAAAGCGGGACGAAACCCGCATTCTCCATGCCGAGCGATAGGCCGCCACACCCGGCGAAGAGATCGACCATTGTGAGCGGCAAGGAGTCTGTCATGGGTTGGATCTTATACCTTCTAGCGGTTCAGCGCGGACACCAATGCCTGCGTCTCCCGCGGAAGTCCAGGGAAATCTGACGCGCGGGGCCGGCTTCGGCCAGCGGCCTCCTGCCGCTGAGAACGAGGACGCTTGTGCCGGAATGCCATCCGGATATCTTCGGCCGGATGGCTGGAGGATACAGGAGGCTGCCGCTCACCCGCGGACTAGTGGAGGCGGCCGTCGCGCGGGCGCGGTCCTTGCCGATCTTCGATTACTCTCACCGGGAGTTTGATGCCAACCTTGTCGGATGTATCGGCGAGCTCGTGTTCGAGACGTTCCTCACTTATCACCAGATTCAGTTTCAAGACAGCAGGCAGTCAACGGAGCGCGATTACATCGTAGGCCGGTCTCTCACCGTCGACGTGAAAACGAAAGATAGGACAGTTCCGCCCCGAAAGGATTTCGATAACTCGGTTCCGCTTTACAACCACGAACACCAGCGACCACATTACTACTACTTTGTCTCCCTGCAGAGAGACCGCGCCGCCGACACCAGTGATCCTGGACGATTTACAGCAGCCTACCTCTTGGGGGGTATCGACCTGCCAAGGCTTGACGTCGTCGGGGTCCGTTGGAACGCAGGGCAAATTGACCCGGCAAATGGAACTCGGTTCTGGACCGCGTGCCTCAATGTCCGGATGGGTGACCTGCATTCCAATGACGAGATGCTGGCCGCGTTTCGGGCGGCCTAGGCCAAGCTCCATGTTTGCCCCGCCGAGGCTTATCTCGGTGCAACTTAGCCAGAAGCGACTCCTTTTATGTCCAACATCCGATTTTCCAGTTTCCCGCGAACGAGCTCGCCGCCGGCGTTTACCAACTTGATTATGGAGGCGTTTCGTTCAAGCGAGCCATCGATCTGTACGCGTTCGCTAGGGAAGGGCCTATCGAGCGACGGTGTGCTCGCGCTGCTCCGGCCTTCGCTCGTGGACCTGGGTTTCGAGGTAGAGGGAAGCAAGGCGAGTGCCGACAAGATCAAGCGGCCAGTGTTCTTCGGGGAAAACGGCGAACCAAAGCTACAGTACGAAATTGACGCCTTCCACCAGGGCTGGCGATGCGGGCTCGAAATCGAAGCGGGCCGCGGCTGGACGAGCAACGCGGTGTACCGTGACTTGGTCCAAGCGCTTGTCATGGTGGAGCTGGATGTCCTGACCTTGGCGGTTTCGAACACCTACAGGTATAAGTCCGGTGGAAAGGCAGTCACCAGCAGGGACTACGAAAATACGCTCTCGGTTGCCGAAGCCCTGTACGGGCACAGCCGAATTAGTATGCCGTTTCAGCTGCTCGTTATCGGCTACTAGCATCAAGGGATGGTTTGGCCGAGGCGCTCTGCGCGCGGCAGCGCCCCCGCTAAACCGCTAGACACCTGAAATTCGGCCCTTATTCTATGCGGGCGGGGGAGCAATGTACGGCATTATCAACGAGGCCTTGAACCGGGCCTTCCTCGGTGGCCGCTTCGAGTCCCGGCCCCTTTATCTCGTCCTCGATGGGCGCGGGCGCCAAAATCTCGCCGAGATACTGGGCATTCCTCCCGGGGAAGTTGACGAGCATTGCTGCTCGGTAGTCGGCGAATCGCTGGCGAAAACCGGTGACCCGTACGCGCGACAAGAGCTCGAGCTTTGGAAGTGGAGCATGGACGGGCGGAAAGGATTGCCGCCGTTCACGGCCCTTCTGTTCACGCTTTCCCACGCCGCCGAGCTGATGGTCTCGGATAGTCAATTCAATGCCGCCAACTACTACCAGCGACTCGCAGCTATAACCGGAGTCCCAAGTGGCAAGTTGTCCTTCCACGGCCGGTCTACGGAGCAGTTCTGGCGCGCGTTGAATAAATGGCTCGCGGACACGAACTTCAGGTTCGGCCGCCCGACAGCCCGCGCGGTGAACGCGAACAGGTATGTGGGGATCGCGATGTCGCAGGCGATCGTGCGCGAGGAAGACAGGCTTCGGTTTCACCACATGTTCGAGCGGTACGGATTCACGGGTACCGACGCGATCACCGAGGAAGAAATTTCTCAGTACATCGAGAGCTGGATCAATACTTCCAAGCCCACTCGCCAGCTCAAGGCCGCCTGGTCAAAGCCTGAACTCCGGCCGCGGATCGCCGAGATCGCGGTCGCGGAGCTCGAGGACTGGACTGCAGACGTGGGGGGTGCGGAAGGTTCAAGCGCCCGAGCCGGCAAGCGTCTTTCACTGGCGGTCAGCTTTAGGGATGACGTCATATCGCGGGGGGTGTCCCTCTGGCTAGGGCGCGAGGACGACATCGACGATCTCGAGGTGCGGGCCACTGGCACTGGCACCCCACTAAGGCTTGGTAACTCGTTCTTCGGTGGTTTTGCCACGGTCGAACCTAGGAGGGCGCTGGACCTGCAAGTTATCTTGTCCCGCGGTATCGCGCTTACTGCGGGAGACGGAGAGCAATTCAACTGGGCCGCTCGCGCAGTAATCCCTCTCAGCCGGTCTAGCAGGGGCACCTATTGGAGCGAGGTCAATCGCGTCACGATAGGCCTCGAGCATGTCGTCCTCGTTAGAGCGGACCCCGGAGTGAGGCGTACGGTCGAAGGGGTGCTGGAGGAGGTCGCCGCCCTGGGCTACACGGTCGCTACCCCGACCGGGCTAGTGGGGCTGCCGAGCGGCTGGCTGCTCTACGAGAAGGTTGTCGCGGTTCGGCAGATGGAGCACGAGCCCAAGGGCTTTGAGGCTGCGCTGTCTCCAGTGGGTCAGAGCAGCGGCCTACAGTTCATCGGCGGACTCAAGCTCGGGCGAGGGATCTGGCACGAGTGGAACCCGGCTGATGCAGTCGTAGAGACCGGCGGCGCAAATCCAACGATCTCCGCTTGGGAGGGTACCTCGAGGGAGGGCGAGCCGTTGTTCCAAGCCGACAGCGTAGTCGGTCGAGCAACGCTGCCACTCCGGGAATGTGTTACGTCCTCTGGAGCTCTCTATGTCGAGGGATCGTCCGGAGACGAACTTATCGGAACGGGAATGATCCTCCTCCGATCTGCTAACAAGGCAAGGCCGCTAGACCGGGCAGGGAGGGGTGAGCTTGCGTACCTCGAGCCCCTCTCCGCGTGCTCCGTCATGCTTGCTGGTGCCGACAGTGCGCGGGGTATGCATGCTCCGGCGGTGGAGGAAAAGGCTCCTGGAGTCGAGTTGTCGGCGTTCCTAGACCTCGACCATGCCTCGGCTGCACCGGAGGAGCCGCTTCTCGAGGAAGGCCCCGGACAGGGCAGAACCGAGGCAATGCCCGAGGTGAGCAAGCTGACGGTGGACGAGCAACTTCAGCTTCCGTGCGCGGTACGAGGATTTCACTACTTCAAGCTCGAGACCGTCAGGCCAGACTATCCGCGGTATGCGCCGGTGAACATGGAGTGCGCGCACTGTGAGCTAGCGCTTCTCCACCGCCGGTCGAAGAAGACCGTCGTTTCGCGCCGACGCGAAGCGCGTTGCGCCGTTCCCGAGAGTCCTAGAGCGGCCCCCTCTCCGAGGAACTCGCTACCGAGCGACCTGTGGCTTGATGCAGCCTGCTTCCTCGGCTGCGGGTCCGTCGCGTCCTTCGAGGCGCTGTTGTCCGAAGCAGAGATTGATCCGTGGCAGGCGGGAGCAACCTTGCGGGATCTCACTTGGCTGGGCCACCTGGATGTCTGCCTCGGCGACAATCACCGTCCTCGCTGCTGGAGCGTGGCGCCGCCTTCGCTCGCTTTCGTTTCGAAAGAGGAGGCGGTCCTCGCGGGGTTCAGGAGCTCCTCTCTCGTCGACGCCGTTGAGAAGCTCGCCAGCTCTGCCGGGGGCGGCCTCCACCGCGAGGCTTTGCCTGGACAGCCAGCTTTGATCCGAGTTTCCGGCATGGATCTCCATACCGCTGCGGAGGCGCTTGGCGGGGTCACTGACCCCCATGGGCGAACCATGAATATCCTAGATAGCGCGGCGCTGAGCCTGGCGAACTTCTCGGCCGCCAGCAGCTCGATCTTCGCTCGGCTCAACCCGATCACTCTCGGTTTCGACGGTGACGTGCAGCGGTACGAGCCAGAAAAGGGCCGCTGGGTGTCGACCGGCGACACGCGGAAACCAGGTGGCTACCGCTTCGCCTACGCTGGCACGACGTACGCGTATCGCACACCGAGTGGCCGGGCGCTTGCGGGACCTCACGAACTGGTGAAGCTCGCGGCCGCCCGTCACGCCGGGGTACACCTCCACGCATACTCTGGGCCTTTGAAAGTCTTCTCGTCTCGCCTCGGTTGCGAGCCCCCGGGCTTGCTCGGGCGCGCTCTCGTCGCCTGTTCGGGCCGCCTCCCGGAGGTGGTGCGGGGCGAAAGCCGGTTCGCCAGCGTGCCTCCGCCAGTCGCCGCTGCCGTGTTGGACGCCCTCTATTCTGGAGACTTGCCCTCGTGACCGCCCGCAATCCCCGAACCGTCATGAACTACGTGCGCGACGCTTACCTGCGCTATTACGACTCCGCGTTCTGGATGCGTGACGAGGGGATCATGCGGGAGCGCAAGGCGCTGCTCCTCGAACCGGGCGTGATGGCCCAGGAGCCGTTGCTCGAGGCGGTTCCCGTCTACCCCTCGCTGGTTCCCGTCGCTGAGGCATGTGACCGGGCCGGGTTATCGAGCTGGACCGGTGAAAGGCTCGGCGACATCGTATTTGGACAGCCGGGTATATCGCTGAGGGAACACCAGGCCCAGGCGCTGGAGTACGCTATCCGCGGTGATGCCGATGGTCGCCGCAACGTCGTCGTGACCTCGGGAACCGGCTCAGGAAAAACCGAGAGCTTCCTGCTGCCCCTGCTCGGGAGGATCCTCGAAGAGCGGTCATCAATTCCGAGAGGCCGACGCGTGAACGAGTGGTGGTCCCGCCCCCTCGACAGCAGTGCCAAGCAATGGTCGCACCTGAGGGGGTCTATCGGGGACGGTATCCGCCCGGCGGTGCGTGCGATGGTGCTGTATCCTACCAATGCGCTCGTGGAGGACCAGGTCTCCCGCCTTCGACAGGCAGCGATCCGCGGCCGTGACTTGCTCGGCTCTCCGCTGTTCTATTTCGGCCGGTACACCGGGGCGACGCTGGGCGGCACCACGGTGCCTGGGAACCCGCTGCGGGCGCCGCAGCGAAACAAGATCAACGAGGTGGGGCGGCAGCTGAAGGACATAGCCCGCGAGTCCGTGCAGCTGCGGGAAGTCCTAGAACGGCAGGGGTTATCGGCAGGCGAACTCGTGGAAGCTATTGCGCAGTTCTCGGAGCCGACCTGCGGGGAGATGCTGACCCGGTGGGACATGATCGCCTCTCCCCCCGATATCCTGATCACCAACACCAGCATGTTGAACATCATGCTGTTGAGAGACATCGAGGCCCCGATATTCGAGCAGACACGTGCCTGGCTCGAAGATGATCCTGCCGCGGTGTTTACCCTCGTGGTGGACGAGCTTCACAGCTACCGCGGCACCCAGGGCACCGAGGTGGCGCTGGTCGTCCGGAACTTGCTGGATCGCCTAGGTCTTGAAGCCGACTCGCCGAAGCTCCGTTGTATCGGCACGAGCGCCTCGCTCGAGGGGGAGGCGGGAAAGGCATACCTAGAGCAGTTCTTCGGAGTGGACCGGTCGACGTTCGTCGTTCTCCCGGGGAAACCCTTGGTGTTCGAGGCCGCGCTACCGCTAGACGCGCGGGCCCTCGAGGCGGCCATCCCCAGCTTAATCGGGAGCGACGCCGCTGCCGCGCAAGGAGCAGCCGACGAACTCGCCAAGTCCTTCTCGCCTCGCGAGGCGCTGGCCTCTGCTTGTCGCCTGGCAGGGAAGGGGCAGGATGGTATCACCCGCCCGGCCCGCCTCTCGGCGATCGAGGAAAAGCTGTTTGGCCCCGGGAAACTCGAAGGCGGACTGGACGCGGTACTCGCGGCGGCAAAGCTTGAAGAAAAGGGAAGCTGGGAAGCGCCCAAGCCGACCTTTAGGTCCCACGCGTTCATGCGGCAGGTGCAGGGTGTCTGGGCATGCTCAAGTCCGCAGTGCGACCAGGTGGAGGAGCGGTACAGGGACGAAGGCCGTGCAATTGGCCGGCTCTACAAGGCGCCCGTGACCAAGTGTGCCTGCGGCGGTCAGGTGCTCGAGCTGCTCTATTGCTATGATTGCGGCGAGGCCTTTCTCGGCGGCTTCGTGGCTGCTCCCCCGCCGGGCAGGGACTGGGGAGAAACCGTCTTCCTGGAGGCGACGAAGCCGGGGACCGGTATTACCCCGCCCGGACTCGTGTTCGAGCGCCCTTACAGCCAGTTTCGCTGGTATTGGCCGCGGGGGACAGTGCATCCCGATCGGAGAACCTGGACACACCAGGGGGCCGGGGCGCAGGACAAGAAGACGCGCACGTTTTCCTTCGGCGCTGGTCACCTCGACCCCCGTCTCGGCCTGCTGAGACCAGCCGGGGGAGAAGAGGACAAGACCGGGATAATCTATTCTCCACCGCCGGGGGAAATGGGCGTTGCAGGCTTGCCGGAATGCTGTCCCCGCTGCGGTAGCGAAAAGAGCTACTTCAATTCGCAGAACCTCGAGCAATTCTACAACGGGGTCGTGCAGACGCCGATCAGGGGGCTTCGCACCGGTCTTAATGCCACCACCCAGCTGATCGCTGACCGCTCCTCGGTGGCCATCAGCGAGGACGGCAAGCCCGAGAAGATGATCGCTTTCACAGACAGCAGGGACGACGCGGCGGACCTCGCTGCCGGACTGGAGCTGTATCACTTCCGGGACCTCGTCCGGCAAATCGTGCAGCAACAGCTAGCTCCGAATGCTGTCCCATCGTCGTCCGAGTTGACCGATCTCGCGGCGGCTTCCCGCGGCCGCGAGCTCTCGGTCGCGGAAGTGACCGCGCGTGACGCGGCCGAGGGAGCGGTGCCGGGCAGTTGGAAAAGCGCCAGGCTGGTTGCTGCCAGCGCCGAGGAGGAGGACGACCGACAACTCCTGACAAGGCTCGACGAGGCCAGTGCGAGCCTCGGCAAGAGCTGGTCTTCGCTCGTCAGCGCCGTCCGAGACACGATGGTTGCGAAGGGGATCAACCCCGCCGGTCCGGAGGACACCGTCCAGCGGCACCTGGGTTCGGCATGGTGGCGGTTTTTCCCGCCACCCGCGGGTGCGGCGTGGGCAGAGCTCGCCCCCGAGATCAAGGGCCAAGGCCTGGAATACTATACCGGCCAATGTGCGGGAAGAATCGCGGGATCGCTATTTGACCGGGCAGGCCGCGACATCGAGTCGATGGGGCTTGGATACATCGGCGTTTCTGGCTCCCACGCCTCGGCGCTCGGTATCACACCCGAGCAAGCGGACGGGGTGCTGGCCAATGTCGTCCGGATACTCGGCCATTCCAAGCTGTTCGCCGGCAGTGGTAAGCACAGGACGGCGACGGCGGCGCCGGCCGATGCGCGCATTTATATCGAGAAGTGCGCAGGCCTCCTACGCCGCGACCGCTCCGAGCTCGTAGAGAAGGTAAGGGACAGGCTGGTAGAGCTGGCGGTCCTGACGGAGAACTGGGTTCTCCGGACGGATAATTACGCGAACTCGAAGCTGGAGCTACGACCGGCGGGCCAGATGGCGCCGAGGCGGTGCCTAACTTGTTCGCGCGTGGGGCTGGTATTCCCGGCGACGGCTTGCACGACCGATTTCTGTCAATCCTCTAGCTTTGAACCCATCAAGGCAGTGGGAGAGGACTACTACTCTTGGGCCGCCCGGGAGGAGCCGCACCGGCTTTCGACTTGGGAATTGACGGGTCAGACCAAGCCGCTGTCGGAGCAGCGGCGCCGCCAGAGGCTTTTCAAGGGCCAGGCATTCGTAGGCGAGGAAACCGAGCAGACCCACGGGATCGATGCACTCTCAGTCACCACCACGATGGAGGTGGGCGTCGATATCGGGTCGTTGAAGCTGGTGATGATGGCGAACATGCCCCCGCAGCGCTTCAACTACCAACAGCGCGTCGGCCGTGCTGGTCGCGCGGGCCAGGCATTCTCTTACGCCGTCACGGTTTCTCGGGGCGCCGCACATGACGACTACTACTTCAACAATCCCGAGCGAATGACGGGAGACGTACCGCCGCAACCAAAGCTGGACCTCTCGCGCTCCGAGATCTTGCAGAGGGTGGCAGCTGCCGAGTGCCTGCGCAGGGCTTTCGCCAGCCTCGCGGATGCGCCTGAAAGAGCTGCCGACAGCACGCACGGCGCGTTCGGACGGGTAGACGCTTGGAAGGATACCTACCGTGACCGGGTCTCCAGCTGGCTGGCCGAGGACCTTCAGGTTAGTCAAATCGTGGAGCGGCTGAGCGTCCACGCCCCGCTCGCGCGTGAGCAGCTGGAGGCCGTGACATCGTATCTCCGCGAGGGGCTCGTCCTGGGAATCGATGCTGCCGTCGCCGACACTCGTTACATCCAGGACGAACTCAGTCACCGCCTGGCGATCGCCGGCGTGCTCCCGATGTTTGGTTTTCCGACGCAGGTCCGGTCTATTTTCTGGGACAAGTCGGGGATCAAGGCCGAGGATGCCGCGATCAGTGACCGCGCGCTCGACCACGCCGTCTGGGCCTTCGCGCCGGGCGCCGAGATCCCGAAGGACAAGAAGCTGTTCGCGGCCTGTGGTTTCGTAGTGAAGCAGGACGGTTGGAAGGGAACGTACAACGAAGAAGACCCGCTGGGAGCGCCGCTCACCTACACCCGCTGCATAGAAAAGGACTGCGGCGCCATCGCTTATGGTAGCGCAGAGAAGTGCTCCGTGTGCGGGAACGAGAGCATGGACTTCTACCTCTACCAGCCTCGCGGCTTCATGGCGTCGTGGAAAACTAGGAACTACGATGGCCGAAGGAGCCGCGGCCCGGCACTACCTCCCCCGGTTCTGGCCTTCGAGCCATCTTACAGTGACGAGGATGCCTGTGGTCCGCTGCAGTTGACGTTCAAGAAGGACGCGATCGCGCTGGTAAACGACAACGAGGGCAAGCTGTACGAGTTCTCCCGTTATGAGCCAAATAGGATAGTTGTTAAGGAAGCAGCTTACCGCGATAAGTTGGTTACCAAGGACTGGGGGACAGCAGAGTTTTACGGGCGGGGGGCGATTGGAGCCGTTTTCACGACTGACGTGATGAGCTGCGTCTTCAAGGGCGCAGAGGGCATCGGCAGGGACGGCGTCCTCGAGGTCAGTGAGCAACCATCGGCGCGCCCGGCACTGGCCTCCTTCGTCGAGTTCTTGAAGCAAGCCGTCGCTTTCGAGCTCGACGTTTCGCCGGATGAGTTCAGGGTCGGGCGCCAGCTCCTGACGATCGGCGAAACGAGGACGGAGCAGCTCTTCTTGGCAGATGCCCTCGAGAACGGCGCCGGCTACTCTCGAATGGCGTCTGATCCAGTGGTGCTTAGGGGCTGGCTCGATTCCCACTATCGGAAAGAGCGCGACCGTTGGTCCAAGCCATTCCACTGGGAAAACTGCGACAGGTCCTGCCCGGACTGCCTCAGGAACTACGGCAACAGGTTCAGTCATGGGATGTTGGACTGGAGACTGGCTCTCGACCTAGCCGAGACGGCGCTAGGGGTACCGCTGGACACGTCTCGTTGGCTGAAGGGCACGGCGGATCCGGTCGTCCGGTCCTTTGAAGAGCACGGGAGACAGTCCGGCTTGGACCTGGTTGTTTCGGAACACGAAGGCCTAGTGGCCATCTCTCGTGGCGAACGGGGATTCATCATCGGGCACCCACTTTGGCACGTCGTGGAAGGCCTGGCGCAGCCGCGCCAGCTTCTTGCGCTGCAGTCGCTTAGGTCCGATCTGGGCGCGTACAGCGACGTTAGCCTAGCCGACGCCCGAGACTTCGCGGCGCGCCCCGTGACCTACTTCCTGAGGCTGCAGGGATGATCGAGTTGATCGGGATTCCCGGCTCACATGAGTACGAGGTCGCGAGTGCGATCAGGGACAGCTTCGTTGAGCAGTGGCCTGGCATCGGGACCAGTCCGGCGGCCGAGGAACTTATCAAGATCGCTGCGAACGCGAAGCTTGCTGGCTACCAGGTGAGCGACGTCGACGTCGTGGTGGCGGGCCTGTTCAACCGGCCACGCCACTTCGCCGTGCGCAAGCCGATTAAGGACAAGGAGGGGCGCTCCGTCCTCGGCGTGCGAGCGCGGGTGCAGAACTTCGTCTGCGCGGTCGAGGTAAAAGGGCAAGGTGCTGACGGGATAAGCGTGAACGGCGATGAGGTGACGGTCCGCTACAAGGGCGAATGGAAGAGCGCCACGGACCAGAACGTCAAGCAAGCCCACGCGCTGAAGTCGTATTTCGCGCACCAGCACCTGGACCTGTTTGTCCACCGGTGCCTCGTCCTAGACGGGATCAATCAGTTGCCGAAGGCGGCGAACGTTTCTCAGCCCGAGGCGGGGGCAGTGAGCAACGGGTTCAAGGCCGGCGAGCTGTTCGCGGCGATGGCCGGCGTGAATGGCATCTCCAAGTGGAACGGCGAGTACGTTGTTTCCTCCGGACGCAGCGAGGTCCTTCGGAAAGTACTGGAGGCCCCGATCTTCAAGCAGATCGTGCCCACCCGGCTAGACCGTGCGCGAATGGATCGCATCGCGGCACGTCGCGACGAGGCCGACGAGATTGCCGCCATGTTGGGCAAGCAACGCGTCCACATTCGCGGCCATGGAGGGACCGGGAAGACGGTGTTGATGATGCAATCTGCGCATCGTGCCTACGAGCAGCATGGGCGTCGCTGTCTCGTGCTCACTTACAACACCGCGTTGGCCGGCGACATCAAGAGGCTCCTATTCCTGCTCGGCGTGCCCTCGTCCTACGAGGGAGGCGGGGTGGAGGTGAGGACGGCAATGTCCTTCGTTTACGCTTGGCTCGGGAAGCTCGGGCTGAAGCCTCCCCGGGATTCCTTTGATCGCTACGAGGAGCAGTGCGAGGAGTGTCTCCGACTAATCGAGGGAGCGGCGATCTCCCGCGCCGACATCTTGAAGGTCATCGAGGACGATCCAGAGACATTCGCCTTCGACGCGTTGATCGTGGACGAGGGCCAAGACTGGCCGCAACCCGAGGCCCGGTTGCTCGCGGCACTCTATGGCGGCGAGAAAGTGGCCATAGCTGACGGTCGTGAGCAATTGCTGAGGGGGAGGCCTACCGACTGGGCTCGTACGCTGGCGGCAGGGCAGCCGAGCGATGATCGATCGCTGACCCGGTGCCTCAGGATGAAGCGTAACCTGGGGCTTTTCGCGAACTCGGTCGCTCGGCTCGCGGGTCTGAACTGGGAAATCGAGCCGAACGACGAGGCAGCAGGGGGCAAGGTCGTCGTGGTCCTGGGGAGCTACGGCCACGACGAGGAACTTGTCTCGTCGCTTGTTCGAGAGGCCAAAGACGCCGGCAACGAGGAGGTCGACCTCCTCCACTGCGTACCGCCTTCCAACGTCATCGACAGGGATGGGACGCGGACCAGCCAGCTTGGCGCCGCCCTGGCGAAGTTCGGCTACTCGGTGTGGGACGGCGTTGACGAGGTGACACGCCGCGATTTCCCGCGGTCCACTGATCTCCTTCGCGTCCTCCAGTACGACTCTAGCAGGGGCCTCGAGGGCTGGACGACGGTCCTGGAGCACTTCGACGACGCGTGGGAATACCGGCGACGGGACTGGCACGCACACCACGGCGGTAACGGAAACGAGACCGCGGCCGATCCGGACCGTTCGGCACAGCTGGCCGCATGGAGGTGGTGCATGATCGCGTTGACGAGGCCTATGGACACGCTCGTCATCAGCCTTCGTGACGTGGCGGCCTCGGCAGCCGAGATGATCCTCAAGGCTGCGAGGGAGAACTCCGATTTCGCAGAGATTGTCGAGCGATAACAGAGAGCAGGTGCGACAAGTGATCAGGGGAGCGAGCTGGTGAACGATTTCAAGCGTAGCGAATACGCCCAACAGGTCGAGTACCTGCGAGGCCTAAATGGCGTTCGTACCGGTCACCAGGGGCACGAGGTGATGCTCGACCCTGCAGACGCTCATGCGAACTTTGATCCCCAGCACGCGGCCGCCATCGCCCAATTTTTTGAGTACGCGGACGAGCAGGGAGCCCAGGCGATCGACTGGCACACCCGCGCTAACCATGGTGCATCGTCGCAGGTTTGCTGCGTGAACTTTCTGTTTCCCATGGCGCGGGACCCGGGGCTCCTCTCCCGCTGGGTCGACCACGTGATGGGAATCAGGGGGAGCACGGTCCTGCCGATTGACCGCCGTTGCGAGGAGGACTGGTTCCTGACGTTCGAGTGGTTCCCCGCCGTCGACTACCTGAATGAAGCGAATTCCAAGGGCGCTCGCAAGAGGGGCGCGAACTCGACGTCAGTGGATGCGGCGGTTCGCTTCAACCACGAGGGGACGAGACATCTCCTCCTCGTGGAGTGGAAATACACGGAAACCTATGCTGCGAAGCGCAGCTCCTCGCACTTGAAGGGCGATCCTACCCGTGAACGGCGATACGCAAATCTCTGGAGGCGCCCTCACGGTCCGGTCCGCAGCGACGCTGACGTGACCTTGTCCGAATTCTTCTTGGACCCTTGGTACCAGCTCCTGAGGCAGCAAATGCTCGCCTACCACTGCGAAAACGACCCGCTGAGTGAATTCGACAAGGTCACCGTGCTGCACGTATCTCCGAGCCAGAATCTGGAGCTTAAGCGCGCGAAGGGCCCACTTGCCGAAAAGATGGGCAAGACCGACTTGTTCGAGGGGTTCGTGGATCTCTTGGAGCCGGCCTTTCGGGATCGGTTTCTAGCGATCGATACGGAGAAGGCATTCGGCTTTCCCGAATTGAAAAGTGACCATACCTCGTTCGCCTGGCTCAGGTCCCGGTACGCAACGCTCCTCCCCGTTTCGGCGGTCTAAGCGACATTGAGGTAGCCCAAGCTGCCTCGGCAGACGCCCGCGCTAGACCCGGCTTGAGACCCACTCAGCCAGTCCTAGCCTAACCGCCAGTCTCGCTATGTCCTCGACGTTCCAGACCTGGACAGGCACATCCGAAGGGGGCACTAGTGCAGCACGCGTCGAATGGACCGCGAAAATCATGCGGTGATATCGTTCTCGCCGTGATGAGAACCTCTGCACGTAGTCGTCGAGGACTGACTGGCTCGCGGCGCTTTTCACCTGCACAAAGGCGATCTCACCAGTCGCCGGGTTTTCGACTTCCACGTCGATTCCTTCCGTCGCCCCGCCCAACTTGGCGACGCGAGCCCAGCCCGAGCGGGACAAGAGAAGGTCCACCAGCAGTTCGAAGTCCTTATGCCCCAGCCGGCGGACAATAGATGCAACTGCCGCCTGATAAT
Organism: Pseudomonadota bacterium; assembly: GCA_023424095.1. GTDB lineage: Bacteria > Pseudomonadota > Alphaproteobacteria > Sphingomonadales > Sphingomonadaceae > Allosphingosinicella. The sequence goes on from JAFAEG010000136.1 coordinate 34,380, forward strand.
CGCGCAGGGCCCGTTGAGCGTGGAATACCTCCGGATCGACCTCGTCCGTAATTAGACGCAGAATCTGTGCGGCAGCAGTAGGCTCGCAGGTGGTGGCCCGATAGCCCGCGGTGGCGGTGACCCCACCCGGCAAATTTGCCATTTCTAGCGTTCGCCCGCCGATAGACTTGTTGTTCCACGGACGCTGGCAGGTGAGCCAGAAATGACCAGCTGACGCAGTCGAACCTGTGGGGCTTATGGTAAGATCGTCCCGCACCGTGCACCACCAAAGATATCCCTCCTCAAAGGTAATCCAGACGTGGCGAGACGGCCGATCGAGCAGCGCGAACAGCATGTTGATGTCCTGCGTCGCACCTCGCTTTCCACCGTACCGGTGCCGGAGGTGCATCTCGAGGGCATCGTAATCACGAGAGGCAATTAGGTCATCAGGAACGGCCGACCACCCGGCGTGAAGCTGGCTGCCAGCCTTGGACGATTTCCACCAACTCCCCTTCTCGCCGAGCTTGATGTACCGGACGGATCTTGGAAGACCATCCTCAGAACTTGGGCTGGACATCCTCGGCGCGTTCATTTCTGCTCAAGTGTACTGGTCATGACGTCCTCTACGTTCGAGCTAAGAGCGTCGATTCCAATCAGCGGGAAGCACCCTGCGCAGCGACAGCCTGCTCGGCGGCAAAGTAGGCGGAGGCCGCCGCCGCTAACAGCGATCGGAGGCTCGGCAGCGTTCCCCGCGGCTCGCACTCGACGCCGGTCACCTGCCACCCAGACCAGTCCTCGTCGTCTCGCCACCGGAACGGGGAAAAGTCATCAACAATTAGCACCTCCCCCGCATCATCGTCCTCGACAGAGAAGGCGATGCTTAGCGCGCGGGGTTCGAGCTTGACGTCGGTGTAGAGCACGTAAGGCTTCTGATAATGGTACACGGTGAACGACTTTTCGCTCCAGATCTGGGCTGGAGTGACGGCATAGCCCTCACTGATCATCTCCTCCACGGGCGCTTGCTGCCAGTGTGGGCCAATGAGTGGGCCCCAGATCCTTCCCCAAAGTTCCCGCAGCAGGTGCCCCAGGTCGTGCCGCGTCAGCTCGGCGCCGCCCCGCGCCAAGTAGTAGGTGCCGAACTCCTCCCATTCGAGGCCTGGGGGCAGAGTGTCGGCTCCCACCTCGAGCAAGGCGTCGACCGCAGTTCGCACGGCGGGGTCTCCTAGGTAGGCCGCGACTGTTGAAGGCATCTCGATATGATCGTTCATTTCTGGCTCCTTGCCCGATCCCATAGGGTCCGGCGAAATCGGCGGAAGTCCTCGTCGATTGTCGGCTCCGCCAACCCCACGTCGAAGCGACGCAGGACCTCGCGCCAGTGCACCAACCGCCAGTGCTCGTTTCGCGACAGCCTCTTTCGAGTCTGCCGACAAGCCCGCTTTCCGAGGATGATCAGCGCTCCCGTTCGTTCGGAGGAGACTCTAGTTCCCAAGTGCATCGATAGCTTTATGCCGTGGCGCATGTAGTCGCCCAACGGATTGCCCTTGAGGCTATGCTCGAACTTTGCCTCGATCACCGCCCCCCAAGTGTTTCCATGGGACCGGCCGCTGATCAGCAAGTCGATCCGCCCGCGCGCCGCGGGCATCTCTGTCACGACGCTAAGGTCCTCGAGGTCGGGGGGCCAGGCGATCTTTGGCGCAAGAGCCTTGAGGAAGAGGCGAGCGCGCTCGTTTCTCGCTCTCAGGAAGTGCTGCAGGCCTCTAGTGGCTTGGGTCTCACCGAGGCGAAGCCACGCTAGCGGCTCTACGTGGAGGCAGTGGTGCGGATTGCTCAATCCGAAGTGGTCAGAAATCCACTTCACCCGACCACTGCGATCTCCGACGCTTCCCTCGATGGCGCCGGCGGCCCCCAACGCGTCCCGTGCGGCTAACCCAATCCGGTAGCTCCAGTCGCGCACGGCGCCGCTGTGGATCTCCCCGGATCTGAGGGCAAGCAGCCGTTCCGGTAACGGGGGGAGCGGCCGCATCGAGGCCGCAATCTTTTTCACGCTGTCACCTCACGTTCACGCCTGATCTCCACGACAGAGCTTCTGTTGACGAAGCGAGGGCTGCGATTTGAGTTTGAACTTCTGATTGTCGAGTTCGCCTCGGAAGCACATAATATTTATGTTTATCCACCTCCAACGCGCGAGTCAGCTGCTAAGTGTTCAGAACTAAGGCTCGTCGAGTCAGAGCGGCCTGATCAAATCGGCAGGCCGGGTCCAGCGAATGGCACCTTGAGGAAGGTGCTGGACGTTCAGTACCCGATTTGCCGGCGACAGCTACCTGCTCCAATCTGGCAACGGAGGACCTCCATGACGACGCCCTTTGGATACATCGCCGGGCCGTTTTACACCTACGAAATCCGGCACTGGATTGAGCCTGACAGGACGGAGCAGCAGGTGATTTATGTCGGCCGTGGCCGTGGACGGCGAGCTAGGGTCTATTACCGTTTCGTCGATCGGGCGGGCAACAATCGCTACCACAACCCGAAGGGACATAATCCAGGTCTCGACGCAGCGATCGCCGCAGTTCGCGCAGCGGGCTGCGAGATCATGGTCATAGCTCAAGATCACGGCTCCGACCTTGTGGCCTGCAAGGCACACGAGAAAAAGCTCGTTCGCAAATATGGCCGCATCGGTGTCCATTCAGGTGGTACGCTCCACAACCGGAACGCCGGCGGCTGAGCTTAGGGGCGTCGGCCGAGAAGCGCCCTTCTCCGACGTTCAAAGCCGGCCCGGCGGACGGCCGCTTTGCGCCCATTCCGGCCGTTCAGCCGCTCGAAGCTCCATGGCCGCTCCGCCCCAATATCTGCCGTTCGTGTCTATTTCGAGAATACCGAAGAGCGGTCATCGCCCACGCTTGTATAATGAGCCCACTCACTGGATTTGCGCCTCGAGGCGCTGGTAGGGTCGCTTTGCCGCAGCGCCGGCGCCGCCTCGGCGATGAGCTAAAGTAGTTCGCGTAAGTTCCACGGCAGTCTTTGGCGGTCCTCCCCGACCAACGCGATGAGCAAGGCCAGTGCTTCGGCCGCGAAACGTTTGGCATAGCCTTTCCCTTCCCCGCCTCGCTTCTTCATCCGATACGCAAGATGTCGAGATGCGGGACCGGACGGATGAACGGCAGGATCAGCGCAACGACCTCTGGAAAGCGCGCATCGGCGCCTTCGGCAATGGCGGCGAGCTGACGGGCGCTGGCCTCGGACTATCTCCGCTCGCAGGTTTGGCGCCTCCTTCGCTTCGGCGTCAGCATGCGCAAAGGTCGGCGGCGCGAGCTCCTCAAGCCCGGATCAAGCGACTGAAGGGGGGGGCCGGCTAGAGGTAGTTCGGCAATTGTCCTGCTGCTAGGTACGCTATCAGTTCAGCATCGTTCACAATGCAATCGTATAGGATATGCTCCCAGCTGTTCACCGACCTGTCTGCGGCGTGCTCGCGCAGGTCCTCGAAGGCCGCATGCACGTCGCGATTGCGATTGCGCATCCTCGCCGCGTGCCGGAGCACGCGAATATATTCCTTCCTGAAGGAGGACTTGAACCGGGAATGGAGCTGCAGCTCGTCAAGGTGGCGGGTCACCACATCAGTGGCCGCCGCAGGCACCCCGGGATGGCAGAGCAGCTCGGGCGTCGGCGCATTATAGGGTGGGTGTATGCGCAGCGCCGCGACCGGCTCTTCCAGAAACGCATCGTAATAGGGGTGGAGGAACAGCCGGCCATTCGGCCCGGTATAGCGCGCGAGCTTATGCCCTTGGCAGATGTCGCACGCCGGTACGAGGTTTAGCGGCAGGATGGCGAAATCGGGAAAGTCCTGCTTGGGCAGATAGTGATCGAGCGTATTGGGCGTCCCGCCCTCGCCGCACATCGGGCACAGGGTGAGGCTGCGATCGCGAAGCGTCTTCAGGATCGGCGCTTGTGCGGCCTCTTCGGCAGGCGAGGCATAGAGGGTCTTGAAGGAAGTCGCCTGTCCAAGTGCGGTTGCCCAGGTTGGCAACTGGCTTGGATCGCCTGCTTTCGTATCATAGTCCTGACACCGAGTGGTCCACTTCGCCTCGATCCCAGCGAAGAAGGCCGCGTTTATCCCATTTTGTCGCTCGGCAACGACCTCGCTTACATAGGAAGCGATATCAATAACGGGCTTAGGCAGCCGGATCATCGATTCCTACTTCGTCGCCGAGCTCGATCAGAAGCTCCTCGTTCAGATCTTCGGGGGCGAGGCGCGCAAGTAGCTCCTTACGGCCGCCCACGGCCTTTGCCGCCTCCTCGATCCACCGTTCGAACGGCTTGGATACCGAATTGTCGCCGAACACATAGGTCGAGATACGCTGGATATCCCCGCCGAACGTCTGGAACGGCGGGCGCTTGATGAACAACCCGTCATCGGTGTGCTCGAATACATGGACGCAATCGCGTGGTACCTCCCTAACCAGCACCAGCGAATGCGTGGCGACGATGGCCTTTGAATCGTACTGGGCGAGGATCGATTTGAGCATTGTGACCAAGGCGAGTTCGAGCGTCGGATGGAGAAAAAGCTCCGGCTCGTCGATGATGACGAGGCTGTTGCGCCGGATCGACCCGAGGAGGTTGATCACCAGGTACGAAAAGAGCCGCTGCCCGGAACTCATCTCCAGGATTTGCCCATTTCGGAACAGCGAAACGCCCGATACGATCTTGGCGTGACGCTTCACCGCCTCAAGGTTGAGATTTCCGGCGGTGTCGTGATCGATGCGAACGAAGCGGCGTGTGATGGCCTTGCCGTCGGAATCGACGTCGGGGACCTCGACCAGAGGCGAGGGATACCCCTGAAGCGCGACTTGAAACGTCTCTATGTTCGTGGCCGCGGAAACCTCGACCGCCGCGAAATCGAACTGGATGGCCTCACCCAGCACCTGATGCAGGGTCCACAGCTTCTCGGACCACGCCTTGATCCCGCTGAAACGGCGGTCGTCCCGCGCACAGCTGATGAGGGACTGGACCGCGGCCTCACGGGCGTGATCGAGCGACAGAGTGGTGCGCGGGCCGTTTCGGCCGCGCAGCCCGAAATACTGGTAGACTGCCCGATCCGCGAGCTTGAGGCCGTCGGTATCGACGCGCAGGCGCTCGAACGGGCTATACGACACTGCGATCAACCGACCGAAGCTTGGAGCTGCCTCGAATCCGGTGTCCGGCGGACCGCCTGCCTGGAGCCAATGTTCGACGAACTGATAGAGGAGTTGCGACTTCCCAACCCCGTTCGGGCCAATCAGAAGGCTGACGTCATGGGGCAGCAATGATTCCGATCCGAACTCGAATAGGATCGTCTGTACGGTCCCGTCGCGATCCCGAAATGCGAAGCGAAAGTCTTCGACCGTCGACTCCTCGCCGGTGAACAGCTTCCAGCCCTCGTTGAATGCACGTTGGCCTCCACGCTCGCGCAGCAGCGAAGAGCTGAACTCGGATAAAGCGATCAGTCCCAAAGCTTCCTCATCGTCGCGCACTCGAGCCAGTAGTGACGCGTCATGCAGCGTCTCGGCCGCACTCAGCGCAGCGTCCTGCCCGACGATAGCGATGAGTTCTTCGTAGAAAGTAATCCCGCTGGGATTGGAGATGTAGTGCGTGTCCGGCGGGGGGAAGACTCCATCCCACCCGCTCTCGATGAGCTTTTCAAAATAGTTCGCCGTGAAGCTCTTTCCCGCAATAAGGATTTTTATTGGGTCGAGTTGTCGCTCCCCGTCGGCGAGCTGGAGATGCGCAACCAGGCTAGTCTTATGGCCATAGTCGTCCCAGTTATTCCACGAGAGCTGGAGAACAGGCTCCGGCCCGCCTCCCGATTGCCGCTTATGGTCCGTTCTTGAGCGGTAGATGATCTTCACGGTCAGCCTCGCGTGCCTCCAGGACTGGCAGCTTCTTTGGCCAGCTTTGTACACTAGTCTAGCCGAAGAACCAGACGAACGCGGTGGGCCACCGGTTCGCACATCGGCGGACTCCGCAAAGCCGCCAGGAGTCGCACGTCTGTCTGTCCCGCGTGGCACGCTCGATGCGCCTTGGGGACTCGGCAGCGATTGGAGCTCAGCGCAAAATGCGACTGCTACGCCGGTCATCGCGATGACCACCATTGCATCTAGATGAGCTAAAGGCTGACAGGCTGGTGTCGGCCACAACCAGCCCTTCCGTGAGGCACTCTCCTGAAGCTGCATCCCGCAGCTCAGGAGAAGACAGATGCTTCGCCAACGACACCATCATCAGCAATCATCGGGATCGGCGTGGAACGTGGGCCGATCCATCGGCCCGAAGCGAGCGCTGAAGCCTCAGGAGGTATGGGAAATTCGCTTCCACTTAGAGCACGAGAAGCGGGTTAGCGATCGACAGCAAGCTGCGCGGATGTGACGTCGTCAAGCTGCGGGTCGGCGACGTCACCTTGGGTGGACAGGTCCGCCAGCGCTCGATGGTCATCCAACAGAAGACGGGCACACCCGTATCTTTCGAGATCGGCGAGACCGCTCGCGAGAGTCTCCGCGCCTGGCTGGCAAGCCGAGGTGGCCGGCCTGAGGAGTTCCTGTTCCCGAGTCGGATTGACCGAGGCGATCACATCAGCACCCGGCAATATGCTCGCCTGGTGGATGAGTGGGTCGCGGCGATCGGGTTGGACCCAGCCTTGTTCGCACCCACTCGCTGCGCAGGACCAAGGCCTCCTTGATCTACAAGCGTACGGGGAACCTCCGGGCGGTTCAGATCCTACTCGGACATCGGAAGATCGAAAGCACCGTCCGCTACTTGGGCGTAGATCTTGAAGACGCGCTAGCCTTGTCAGAGGGCACTGACGTGTGACGACACCGGCTGGCGAGCGCCTCCACGGTTCTCGCCAGCCAATGCGAAAGCGGTTCGGCCGCCACGCGCCCATGCCGGACATTAGAGGCTGATATCCTCAACGTCCGATATTGGTGGGAAAGCGGCACGGCTGCTTTCAGGTGCGCATAGGCGGAAAGCAGACGTTCGTTCATGCCGAGGGTAGGGCGGCTTATCGCCCACTATGGCCATTGCCAGGGTTCGGCCAGAATGTCCGGAGTTAGGCCGTTCGAGGCGAATGGCGGATCACCATGCCGCGGCGCCGCCAGGGCTGAGCTATGAAGAAATGCGGGCCGCGTTGCCGTGACTTTGGACAGCGCCGGGGCAGCTAAGAGGTTATAAACAAGATAATATCAGGCCCTCTCCGGCGGTCGTTGTCACCGTCCTATAAGAACGATAGAACCTGTCGAGCGACCAGGGGGCAGTCGAAATGCGCATCGCCCAAGTGTTGCGGCCGCAGACAGTGTGAGTAGCGAGCATGGCAACGCGTGGATTGACAGTCAGCAGCCGATGACGAAGGCAACGCACCTCGTCGCCCTGCTGCAGAGCCATATGGACGGCGACGACGAACAGTTTCTGACCGTGGCGATGCAGGCTGCCGCCAACGAGGCCCGTCAGGGGCACGGCAAACTGGCGCAGCAATTGCGCGATATGGTCGACGAAGCACGCGCCAAGAAGTCGAAGCCTTCGCGCGCGGTGCCGCTGGTCCAGCCGCGCGGTGAACTCGCCAACCTCGTCGCCGCCAAATATGTCGACACCAGGCTTTCGGGCATGGTGCTGCCCACAGCGTTGCGTGATCGGCTCAAGCGCGTGATCGTCGAACAACGCCAGACCTTCCGCCTGCGCCAGCACGGTCTGCGGCCACGCCGCAAGCTGCTCCTCATCGGGCCGCCGGGCGCCGGAAAGACTATGACCGCCGCGGCCATGGCGGGCGAGCTCAAGCTGCCGTTGTTCTCGGTCCTGCTGGACGGCCTCCTCACCAAGTTCATGGGCGAGACCGCATCCAAGCTGCGCACCGTGTTCGCCGCAATGGCGGAGACGCGCGGCGTCTATTTTTTCGACGAGTTCGATGCGATTGGCGCGCGACGCAGCGAGCGTAACGACGTCGGCGAGATACGGCGCGTGCTCAACTCTTTCCTTCAGTTTCTGGAAGAAGATGAGAGCGAGGGCTTGATTATCGCGGCGACGAACCACCCAGAGCTGCTCGACCCGGCCCTTTTCCGCCGGTTCGACGATGTCATCGAGTACGCGCTGCCCAATCCCGACGTCGCTCGCGAGATCCTCGAAGCGCGCTTGTCGACCTTCGACACGCACGAGCTCGACTGGAGCCGCGCCAGCGCGGAGATTGAGGGGCTGAGCCAGGCCGATCTATCGCGCATCGCCGACGAGGCGGCGAAGCAGACTCTCCTCGACGGGCGCGAGCGCGTCGAGACCAAGGACCTGCTGGCCGCCATCGCTGAACGGAGGGCGGCGGCACGCCATTGACCATGGCTGACAAGGAACCGCGTCCGCACCCGCATTTCTACCTGCAAAACAAGGGTGATCGGCAAGGCTATACGGCACATCAGGCTGGCGGCGGCGGTGGCGGCGGCCCGCCGCAGCGAGATCGCGCTCAACATGCCAACGCGCTGACCCAGGCGCTGACCCAAGTCGTCCAGCAGGGTGAGAATGTCTTGGCGAACCGCGATGCCGCCGTCGCCGGCGGCGCCCCAGGTTTCTATATGGAGTTTGTCGTTCCGGAGACCCAGGCCGATATCGTCGACAAGTTAGAGAACCGGAGAGGCCGGTTTCCCATCGAGGTCGTTACCGTCCATCCACCGCGCGATGGGCAGGTGACCGCAACCGTGTTCGTGCCGGAGCGCCAGCGGAACTATTATCTCAGGAAGGTCGCGGACTATCAGGATCCCGACAGGGATGTCGTTCGTGAGCGGGCTCTCGATGACGGCGCCGTCGAGGAAACGAGGAAGCCCCGCAATCAGCTCCTCGTCGCCTCGATCGAGACGGCGCGCCTCGCCGTTGCACGCTCATTCTATACGGATCAGCCCGATCTGTTTCCCGATCCCGGTCAGAACGCTTGGTGGGAGGTCTGGCTTCGCGAGGGCACGCGCGCGACTTTCAACCATGCCGCTCAAGCGCTGAACCTTCAGGTGCGGGATCAAAGTCTCGTTTTTGCGGAGCGTGAGGTCGTGCTCGCGCTCGCCACACCGGAGCAGCTCGGGCGGATCGTCGCCAATACGGACAGCATCGCAGAACTCCGCCTCGCCCGCGACACGCCGTCCCTGTTCATGGGGATGGACGGTGCCGAGCAGCGCGCCTGGGCCGCGGAACTCGCCGATCGATTAGTGCCCTGTGGGGACAACGCGCCCGCCGTCTGTCTGCTCGACTCCGGAACGACCTTCGCGCACCCGCTCATTACGCCCTACCTCAATGTCGACGATCAACACGCTTATCATCCGGCGTGGCCTGTCGAAGATACGAGCCTGCTCGGTCATGGCGGTCACGGCACCAAGATGTCCGGGACGGCGCTATACGGCGATCTCATGGGCATGCTCGACAGCGTCGGCCCGGTTGCGATCGGCCATCGCCTCGAGTCCGTAAAGATTCTGCCGGACGTCGGAGCGCACGATCCGGATCTTTATGGAGCGGTAACGGCCGACGGGATCGCGCGTGCCGAAATCGCCGCGCCCAATCGGCCGCGCGCCATCTGCCTTGCCGTCACCAGTCAGGGCGATCACTGGCGGGGGCGGCCATCATCATGGTCTGCAAAGCTCGACGCGCTGGCCTTCGGCCGCGATGAAGTCCAGCGGCTCATCACAGTCTCGGCGGGCAATATTCGCGAGCAGATCGCTGCCGGCGACTATCCCGCGCGCAACGACACAACACCCATCGAGAATCCCGCCCAGGCCTGGAATGCGCTGACGGTCGGGGCCTACAGCGATCGAACGCACATCGCCGATGCAACGTATGCCGGCTGGAACGCTCTCGGCGCGATGGGCGACATTATGCCGCGCAGCCGCACATCGGTGACCTGGAAACACGATTGGCCACTCAAGCCCGATATCGTCTTTGAGGGCGGCAATATCGCGATCGATCCTGCCACCGGCTTTGGCGACGACGTCGACGATCTCTCTCTGCTGACCACGTTTAGGCGACCCGCCGAGCGAGCCTTCACGACGACAGGCGATACCAGCGCGGCGACAGCGCTGGCCGCGCGGCTCGGCGCGCAGATCCTAGCCGAGAAGCCGGCCCTGTGGCCGGAGACCGTCCGGGGGCTCATCGTTCATTCCGCCGAATGGACCGACGCGATGAAGGCCCAGCAGCCAGCGATCAGTAAGGCCGCCCTGCTCCGCCGCTACGGCTATGGCGTTCCATCGCGCGTTCGGGCGCTCGGGAGCCTAGTTAACGATGTGACGATCGTGAGCGAGGACGAACTCATCCCATTCAAATTGAACGGCACGTCGGCCGCCACAGACGAGCTCGCGATCCACCGGCTCCCATGGCCTAAGGAGAAGCTGCTCGAACTCGGCGGCGCCCTTGTGCAGCTGCGCATTACGCTGAGCTATTTCATCGAGCCAAATCCGGGCGAGCGCGGTCTCTCGCGCCGCCATGTTTATGCCAGCCATGGCCTACGCTTTGATCTCAAATACGCGGACGATTCCCTCGAGGTGTTTCAGCGCCGCCGCAACGCCCAGGTCGGAGCGCGACCGCCGCGGAGGAACGGCCCCGACAATGGATGGATTATCGGCCCGCAGCTCCGCAGTCGCGGGTCGCTCCACGCCGACATTTGGGAGGGGACGGCCGCCGATCTGGCGGATCGAGACGCTATTATCGTCTTTCCGACTGGCGGCTGGTGGCGCGAAAATGTCGCGCAGGGCCGGACCGGCGAGCCGGTGCGCTATAGTCTGATCGCTAGCATCCGCGCCGCTCCCGGCACTGAACTCTACTCCGAAATAGAAACGAAGATCGCGCCCGAGATTGCGATCGAGTTCTAGGAGGACGGCGCCTCAGCGGTAGGGAGGGTACCATCACGCTCCATAGATCATTGCCGCGGAGATCGCGCCGAATAACGGACGTTCGGGGACCGTTCCGCGAGCGTCCGCTTTTGGAATTGCTGACCTCGAAGCTAAATGACAGATCCTGGGCGCTAAGCGGACCGTCGGCGAAGCGCGCCCGGGCCGGCAGCTACGGGCGCATTTGAGACCTTGTTCCATATCTTACCTGTTGTCGGACCCGGATGCCGGAGCAGCGGCGCTAGGTTCAGACGCAGCTTCGCTTTTCCATTCGACTTCATTCGCACAGCGAGCATTGGTCGTCTCGTGAGTCGCGGCCACCGAAGGTGCCGCGACAGCCTCGCCCGGCGCGCCGGCGGGGCCGTGGGTGGTGGGAGCGGCACGGTGCCGCCCCGCACCGAGGAGTCCACCATGGCACTCACCACCAGGCTTAATGACCTCCAGCTCATCCTGCTCTCGACGGCCGCACAGCGCGACGATGGCAGTCTGCTGCCTCCGTCCGACAGCGTCGGCGCCCAGCCAAGCCGGGTTGGGAAGGCGATCCCGCCGCTGCTGCGTCATACGCTGGTCCAGGAACTCGCGATCACCGACCGTGCTAAGCTTTGGCGCGAGGAAGGGGGCCAGCTGCTCGGCCTGGTGATCACCGACGATGGACGCCGAGCCATCGGCGTCAGCGAACAAGCGGCGGCCGAAGGTAAGCTGCCCCAGCAAGTGACGCCCTCGGACGAGGCCGCACCGAGCGACGATGGCGCGCAGGCGGTCCAGCCCGCGCAACGGGAGCCTCGCAGCGGCACGAAGGCTGAGCAGGTGCTCTGTCTTCTACGTCGACCTGACGGCGCCACTTTGCAGGAACTGGTCGACGCGACCGGATGGCTCCAGCACACGACGCGCGCTGCGCTGACAGGCCTGCGCAAGAAGGGGCATGGCATCGCCAAGACCAAGCGTGGTGATCAGACCTGTTACAGCATCGACGCGGCGGCCTGATCGTGGCGGACATCAACACCCATCTCGGGCAGCTAGCGACCATGTCGTCAGCCGACCTGAGCGCAGAGTGGCGGCGCCTGTATAGGCAGGAGCCGCCACGGCTGCATCCGGACCTGATGCGTCACGCTCTGGCTTATACCGTTCAGGAGCGAGTGCTCGGCAAATTGCCGATGCGCATCGCGCGGTTGCTGACGGCTTCTCCAGGTGCGTCGCCACCGCCCGCCCGGCTAACGCCCGGCACACAGCTCATCCGTACGTGGAATGGACGCACAATCGCCGTGCTGGTCACCGACGATGGATTTAGCTTCGAGGGTCGCGCCTACCGTTCGCTCTCAGCCATCGCGCGCGAGGTTACAGGCGCGCATTGGTCCGGGCCGCGCTTTTTCGGGCTGGCCCGTGGCTAGGCGTCCTCAAGCTCGCGGCAGCACTGACCGGCGATCGACCGTTCGCTGCGCCATCTATACCCGCAAGTCGACCGAGGAAGGGCTGGAGCAGGAGTTCAACAGCCTCGACGCTCAGCACGAGGCCTGTGCGGCCTACATCCTGAGCCAGCGTCATGAAGGCTGGGTGCAGGTCAAGGACCGCTACGACGATGGCGGATTCTCAGGCGGCACGATGGAGCGACCTGGGCTTAAGCGCCTGCTCGCGGACATCGCGGTTGGTAGGGTCGATGTCATCGTCGTTTACAAGGTCGACCGGCTGACCCGCGCGCTGTCGGACTTCGCTAAAATCGTCGATGTGCTCGACGCCCGCGGTGCTTCATTCGTCTCCGTGACTCAGGCGTTCAACACCACCACCAGCATGGGGAGGCTGACGCTCAACGTGCTGCTCTCGTTTGCGCAGTTCGAGCGCGAGGTCACGGGCGAGCGCATCCGCGACAAGGTCGCTGCTTCCAAGAAGAAGGGCATGTGGATGGGCGGCCCGGTGCCGCTCGGCTACCGCGTCCAGGACCGCAAGTTGATCGTCGAAGACGGCGAGGCGGCGGTCGTACAGCACATCTTCGAGCGATACCGCGCGCTCGGCACTGGGCGGTCAGTCATCGATGAGCTGCGCGCGGGGGGCTATCGCTCGAAGGAGCGACTGGTCGCTGGAGAGGCGAGGGGAGGGGTGCCGTTCACGCGTGGCATGCTGTTCCACATCCTCGGCAACGCAATCTACCGCGGCAAGATCGTGCATCAGGGGACCCCGTACGAAGGCGAGCACGAAGCAATCGTCGCGAGCGAACTTTGGGATGATGTCCAACGTCTGATCGAAACCAACAGAGTGGCGGGTCAGCCCCGCGGTCGAGGTCAGCATCTAAGTGTGTTGGCTGGGCTAATCCGCGACGGGCTTGGAAGACGCATGACGCCCAGTCACGCCGTTAAGGGCAGCAAGCGATATCGCTACTACATCACGCATGATGCTGACCTGCGCGATGGTGGGCCGAAGGCGTGGCGGCTCCCGGCGCGCGATGTGGAGCGGGCGGTTGTCTGGAAGGTGCAGCAGTTCCTGCGCGACCGGCGGGCTCTACTGGATGCGTTGATGATGCAGGGGGTACCGCCCCTCGACACGATCAGGGCCGCCTCAGCCTTGGCCGATCTCCTCGACTCATCTGATGGCAGCCGTACGGCAGTCCCAGCATTGGTCAGGCGGGTCGAAATCGGTGAGGCTTCGATTCGCATCGCGATTAATGGGGCCGGACTGCGCGCCCAACTCGGCGCGCCGATCATTCCGCACCCTGACGATATCTGGATAGATGCGCCTGCCATCAAGCTTCGTCAGCGCTATGGCCAAAAGCTGGTGATCGCGGACGGTACCGGGATGGCGGTCGAACCGGACCCACGGCTGGTGCAACTTCTGCGTGAAGCGCGAACGGCACGCAGACTGGTTGAGACCAACCCGCAAATGACCATCAAGGACATCGCCGCCAGGCAGCGTCAGTGCCGGCAGCGGCTTGCCAAGCTGATCAGGCTGTCCTGGCTGGCGCCAGACATCGTCACCGCCATCGTCGAAGGCCGGCATCCGCCGCGCTTGACGCCTAAGCTCTTGCTCGACGCGAATCTGCCAGTCGCGTGGTCCGCGCAGCGCGAGCGCCTCGGCCTCGCTTGACCTCCAGCCGTGAAGCCACTGAAGTTAGCCCCTGAGACTGAGTCGGCAAACTGCGCACTTAGGCCCCAGAGCGGTCGTCTCACGACTTCATGGTCAACCAAGGACGGCCGTAATGCGTGCGGAACTGCGCGGTTTTCGGGCGCTCTACAGGGCGGCACTAGGAGCACGGTGGAAACAGGGACTGGTTGGTGCCGGGTAACGGACTCGAACCGTTGACCTACCGCTTACAAGGCGGTTGCTCTACCAGCTGAGCTAACCCGGCGCGTCGCGGCATATGCGCGAATCGCCGCCGGGGGTCCAGCCGGAGGGTAAGCTGGTGTTGCCTTCGGGACGCACCTTGGCCGCGGATTTGGAATCCCCGTTTTCAACGTCACCGAAGTGAAATATGGCGGTCTTAAGGGGCAGCCATCCGCACCGAGCTGATTCTGTTTTGTGCTGAGTAAAGCGCTGAATTTTTAGCGAAACTTCCTTTCCATGCCGGGGGCATAAATGAACAAGTCGAAACTGCTTGCCGCGGCCGCGATTTTTGCGGCGCCGATTCCCGCTGCTCATGCGCAGCAGATCACCTCGTCGATCGAGGGCATCGTTGCCGATGAAGCCGGCGCGCCGATCGCTGGCGCTTCGGTCACCATCACCGACACGCGCACCGGCGCGTCGCGCACCGTCCAGACGGGCGCTTCGGGCACGTTCAACGCGCTCGGCCTGACCGTTGGCGGTCCCTACTCGGTGACGGCCGACATTGCCGGCTATCAGGGCCAGACGGTCAACGACATCACTACCAGCCTTGCCGGCGCCACCACCCTGCGCTTCAACCTGACCGCCGCGGCGGCGGGTGAAGATGGCGGCGTGATCGTCGTCACCGGCCAGCGCGCCAACGTGCAGCTGCGCAACATCGGCCCGGGCACCGCCTTCGGCACCGCCGTCCTCGACAACGCGCCCAGCTTCAACCGCGACGTGCGCGACATCATCCGCATCGATCCGCGCGTCAGCCTCGACCGCGACGATGGCGGCTCGGGCCAGGACCGCATTTCGTGCCTCGGCGGCAACGACCGCGGCAACGCCTTCACCGTCGACGGCATCAGCCAGGGCGACATTTACGGCCTTAACGACACCGGCTTCTCGTCGCGTTCGTCCACCCCGATCCCCTATGACGCCGTCCGCGAGACGCAGGTGCAGTTCGCGCCGTTCGACGTCGAATATGGCCAGTTTACCGGCTGCGCCATCAACGTCGTGACGCGTTCGGGTTCGAACGAGTTCCGTGGTGGCGCGTTCTTCGAATATTCGGACAGCGGCATGCGCGCCGACACGGTCGACGGCCGCCCGGTCGCTCCGATCCAGCCCGACAAGCGCTGGGGCGTCTCGCTCGGTGGTCCGGTCATCCCCGACCGCCTGTTCTTCTACGGTGCCTACGAGCATCAGGAAGCCGGCCAGAGCCAGGACGACGGCCCCGCCGGCGCCGGCTATGCGAACGAGCTGGCCGGTGTTCCGGTCGCCGAGTTCAACCGCATCTCGGAAATCCTGAGCCGCGTTTACGGCATCGAGACCGGTCCGCTGGTCCGCAACCGCAACTTCGCCAACGACCGCTATTTCGGCCGTCTCGACTGGCAGATCAACGACGATCACCGCTTGGAAGCGACCTACCAGCGCCTCGAGGAAGCCAGCGTCCGTCCGGACGACTTCTTCACCGGCCAGGCCTCGCCGCAGGTGACCGGCGCCAACACCTTCTACAATAGCGGCACCTTCTCCGATTATTATTCGGCCCGCCTCTATTCCAACTGGTCGGACGTCTTCTCCACCGAGCTGCGCTATTCGCGTTCCGAGATCCAGGATCGCCAGGATCCGGTCGGCGGCGGCGAAGCACAGTCGGCCAACCCGATTCCGCGCATCATCGTCGGCATCCCCGGCGCCACCAACGGCGCCGTGCTGGCGGGCCCGGGTACCTCGCGTTCGGCCAACGATCTGCAGACGCAGCTCGACCAGTTCCGCGCGCTGGCCAACTTCAACTTCGGCCGCCACCAGATCAAGCTGGGCTTCGAGGTCAACCACGCCAGCCTGTTCAACCTGTTCGTGCAGAACGCCACCGGCACCCTGGTCTTCCGCAATGCGACCGACCTGGAAGCCGGCCTGCTGTCGCCGGGTTTCGGCAACAACCAGACGTCGACCACCCCGGTGAACGTCGTCAACGGCCAGACCGAGGGCGCGTTCGGCAACTTCTCGCGCACCGGCAACATCAACGATGCCGCCGCGCAGTTCGTCCGCACGATCTACTCGCTTTATGCGCAGGACGATTTCCGGGTGAACGATCGCCTGAATCTCGTCGCCGGCATCCGCGTCGACATCTATTCGGGTGACGGTCCGGACGCGAACCCGCGGTTCGAGCAGCGCTACGGCTTCACCAACACGACCGGCTTCAGCGCGCTTGAGCCGATCATCCTGCCGCGGCTCGGCTTCACCTACGACTTCGACGAATTCGCCGTCTTCTCGCGCGCCCAGCTGCGCGGTGGTGTCGGCATCTTCGGCGGCGGCGATCCGCTCGTCTGGTTCGGCAACGCCTTCCAGAATAACGGCTTCGGCTTCGCCGAGGGCAATACGCAAGCCGCGGCTTGCGGCCTTGCCCCCGGTCAGCAGCTCGACGTGGTCACCAACGGTTCGTTCACCGGCGTTCCGACCTGCATCCAGCAGAACGGCATCAACACCGCGGCGAACGGCCTGGGCGACACGCAGTCGATCGATCCGAACATCCAGAGCCCGACCGTCATTCGCGCGAACCTTGGCCTGCAGGCCGGGCTCGACCTCGCGAGCGAAGGTTTCTTCAGCGGCTGGAACATGAATCTCGACTTCATCTACAGCCAGTTCGAGAATCCGTTCACTTTGGTCGATCTGGCGGCGACGCCGGCGATCAACGGCGTCGCAGGTGCCGGCCTCAACGGCTACACCATCGACGGCCGGCCGATCTATCGCTCGATCGATCCGAGCGTTGCCGGTTGTACCGCTCGACTGACCTCGGTCGGCGCTCCGCCGGTCTATTCGAACGTCAACCTGCCGTGCTTCAACACGAGCCGCGACGACGAGCTGATGCTGACCAATTCGGACGGCTACAGCAGCATGATCGCTTCGTTCATCCTGTCGAAGAACCACAATCGTGGTCTGATCACGGATGGCGGCTCGATCTTCTTCAGCCTCGGCTATTCCTACACGGACTCGAAGGATCGCCGGAACCTGTACAACTCGACGGCTGGCTCGAACTACGATCTCACCGCCGCGTTTGACCGGCAGAATCCCGACGCGTCGCGCGGCTTCTACGAGAGCCGTCACAATATCGCGCTGCAGACCACCTTCACGGAGCGGTTCTTCGGCGAATATGACACGCGCCTGGGCTTCACCTTCATCGCCCGTTCGGGCCGTCCGTACAGCCTGACCTTCCAGGGCGGCAGCGTGTTCGGCGACAGCTCTTCGGGCAATGACAACTCGCTCGTCTATCTGCCGACCGGCGTGAACGACCCGAACATCGCGCCGACGTCGAACATGGCGGCGGTGCAGCAGCTGGTCGATTTCGCCAACGGCCTGAGCTGTGCGCGCCGCTACATCGGCACGACGATCCCGCGCAACACCTGCACGAACGACTGGTATTACGATCTCGACCTGTCCTTCTCGCAGGAACTGCCGGGGCCGCTCAGCATGTTCGGGGTGAAGGATGACTCGATCCGTCTCTATGCGACGTTCGACAACTTCCTGAACTTCCTGAACGACAGCTGGAACGTGCAGCGCCGCCGCAACTTCTCGGGTCTCCAGGAAGTGATCGGCACCAGCGGCATCGACGCTCAGGGCCGGTACATCATCACCCCGCTCGCGGGTGCCGGTGTGACCCCGCAGAGCAACTTCGACGCGGACAACCAGATCAACGTGTCTTCGTCGGTCTGGCGTCTGAAGGTCGGCGTCAGCTACCGCTTCTGATCCATCCGGATCGGGCAAGGAACGAGGCGGGGGGGGCCACCCCCCCCCCGGTTGTTTTTTGCGGGGGCCCGGGGGGAGCGGGG
>JAFAEG010000067.1 GCA_023424095.1 Pseudomonadota bacterium
CCGCCTGCGGCGGTCCCCCTCCCCACGAAGCTGTGCTTCGCAGGGAGGATTTGAGGCGCATGGACTTCGCCCGTTCCTCCCATCCCGGCGTCCAGGCCCAGCTCGACCGTCTCGCTGCGCTCGGCCCCGGAGCCGACATCCTCGGCCTCGAGCGCATCCGCGCCCTGCTCGCCCGCATCGGCAATCCCGAAGCCGCGCTGCCGCCCGTCTTTCACGTCGCCGGCACCAACGGCAAAGGCTCGACCTGCGCCTTCCTGCGCGCCGGGCTCGAAGCCGCCGGCCACATTGTCCACGTCTACACCAGCCCCCACCTCGTCCGCTTCAACGAGCGGATCCGCCTCGCCGGGCGGCTGATCGACGACGACGCGCTCGCTTCCCTGCTCGCCGAAGTGCTCGACGCGGCGGATGGCCTGACGATCAGCTTCTTCGAGGCGACCACTGCCGCCGCCTTCCTCGCCTTCGCCCGCACTCCCGCCGACGCCTGCATCATCGAGGTCGGGCTCGGCGGCCGTCTCGACGCCACCAATGCGCTCCCGACCAGCCTGGCCGGCGGGATCGCCCAGCTCGGACTCGACCATCAGCAATTCCTCGGCACGACGATCGAGGAGGTCGCGACAGAGAAAGCCGGCATCGCCCGCGACGGCGTGCCTTTGCTCACCCAGCTTTACCCGAAGCGCGCCGCCGCAAAGGTGGAGGAGGCCGCGTCGACGGCCGGGGCCCCGTGGCTCCCGCGCGGCGGCGCCTGGGATGCGATCGCCAGCGACGGCCGGCTGCTCTACCGCGACGCGCATGGCGACCTGTCGCTGCCTTTGCCCCGCCTGCCCGGCAACCATCAGGCGATGAATGCCGGCCTCGCCCTCGCCATGCTGCGCCACCAGGACCAATTCGCCATCCCCGACGCAGCGCTGCGCGCGCTAACCGGCTGGGCGGAATGGCCGGCGCGGCTGCAACGCCTCGGCGACGGCCCCCTCACTGCGCTGCTGCCCGATGGCGCGCAGCTCTGGCTGGACGGCGCGCACAATCCGGCCGCCGCCCGCAGCATCGCCGCCTGGCTCGATTCCGGCGCGCTCGGCCCCGGCCCGCTGCACCTCGTCATGGGCGTGCTCGCCAACAAGGATCTGCCCGGCATCCTGCGCCCGTTCAGCGGCTCCACGGCAATGATCCACGCGGTGCCGGTGCCTGGCCACGCCCATCATCTGCCCGAAGCGATCGCCGCCGAGGCCCGCAAGCTCGGCCTCTCGGCCCTGCCCAGCGAAAATGTCGAAGCGGCCCTCGCCGCCATCGTCGGGCTCAGCCCGGACGCACCGCCCGGGGTGCTGATCATCGGCTCGCTCTACCTCGCCGGCGAAGTGCTCGCTGCAAACGGCCAAGCGCCCGAGTAAGCGGCCCTATTTCTCGCCGACCAGCTTCGGCCCACGCAGCTGCGCCAATTCCCGCATCGCCCAGTCATACATGTCGCGCTGCTTGGCGCGCTCATGCTTGTCGACCAGCTTCAGCCGCCGCTCGACCTCTTCCAGCGCGCCCATCGCTTCCCCGGCGCGGCCCAGCCTGATCAGCAGGCCGGCCTGCCGGCATTGCGCCTCCCCGCCAGGCAGGCGCTCGCCGGCATCGCCATACAGCGCCAGCGCCTCATCATGCTCGCCAAGCTCTTCCAGCACCTTCGCGCGCAGCAACATCGCCCGATCGCCTTCGCTCGGCGACAGCGTCTCGGGCAAGGCATCCAGCGCGGCCAGCGCCTCGACCGGGCGGCCGGCCTGGTACAAAGCGATCGCCAGCCGCGTTCCCGGTCCGCGCTCGGGCATCGGCGACTTGTCGATGCCGTTCCGGTAAGGCTCCACCGCCTCGTCCCAACGCTCGAGTTCCGCCAGCCGGTCCGCGACCGCGATCTGGTTTGCCGCCGTATCGGCCAGCTCCAGCCGCTCGCGCGCCGCGCGCAGCTCCCGCTCCGGATCGAGCTTCTTCACCGCCGCCGCCTTGGCTGCCCTTACCTCGCGCCGCTGGCTCAGCCCCGGCAGCACCTCCATCACGAAATAGGCAAAGCTGCCGAGCGCGGGGAGGAAGATGATCAGCATCAGCCAATTCTGCCGCCCGGTGCGCACGCAATGCACGGCGCACAGGATCTGGATCAGAATGATGGCCAGACCGCCAAGGTACAGCATCCTTCGCCCCCCCTCGCCCGCGCCTAGGCCGTATCGCCTTCCGCCGCCCGCATATCATCGGCGGTCTGAAGCTGCGGCGAGCCCTTTCGCCGGCGCTCCTCGAAACTCCCGCGGATCCACTCGGCGATCACCGCCGCCACCGCGATCAGGCCAATGAGGGCGGTGAAGATGAAGACCGGCGCATAGCCGATCTCGTCGATCGCCTGCCCCAGAGGCGCACGGCCCAGCGCCCCGATCAGCAGCGTCAGCGACGACAGCAAGGCATATTGCACAGCGCTGAACTCGCGCGAGACGATCGAGGAAAGGTAGCCGACATAGGCCGCGCCCGCGAGGCCGCCCGCCAGATTCTCGCCCGATATGGCGATCATCAGCCGCACCATCCGCTGGTCTGCACCCAATTGGTCCAGCCCGAAGGTCGCTGCGAAGGAATCGATCCACGGCCCGCCCATCGCCAGATCGGCATAAAGCAGGTTCGTCACCGCCGCCGTGATCGCGCCCAAGAGCAACGTCGGCATCCGCCCGATCAGCACGAACAGCATGGCACCGAGCGCGATCCCCGCCATCGTCATCAGGACGCCGAAGATCTTCGAGGCGAAAGCGACCTCGTCGCCCGAATATTGCAGCTCCTTCAGATAGAAGGGGTTGGCGAACGAGCCCCAGACGCTGTCCGTGATGCGGTAGCTGAGGATTAGCAGCAGCACGATGATCACGCCCCAGCCGAGCCGCTTGATCAGCTCCGCGAGCGGGGTGATCATCGCCTGATAGGCGTGATCGGCGGCCCGCGCCCCGCCGGTGCGCGGCGGCAAGGTGTCGGTGATGAGGTGGGTCCCGGCCGAGCGCCAGAAGTTGAACAAGGCGGCGACCAAAGCCGGCACCAGGATCGTCGCGACGACGATCAAGGGCCCCTGATAGCGGGTGAAATCGAAGGCGCTCGGCGGCGTCTGGCCATCGGGCGTGGTCACCGATGCGACGATGAATGAGCCGATCATCCACAAGGCCCAGGCCCAGGACACGCCGACCACGGACAGGCCGATCGCCCGCCATTTCGGGTCGATCGCGCCCGGCGAGCGGAAGGCCAGATCATCCGCCTCGCGGTCCGGCCGCGGCGTATCCGGCGCGATCAGGGTCGCGATGACGGCGATCAGCATGAAGCCGGCCATCATCTGGAAGACGATCGGCCATTCGTAGTAGACCGATAGATAGAGGGCGAGCGCGCCGCCGACGAGCGAGGCGGTGCGGTAGCCGAGTTGGTAGACCGAGGAGAGCACCTCCACCGTCGCCCGTTCGTCGGCAATGTCGATGCGCCAGGCGTCGACGACGATATCCTGCGTCGCCGAAGCGATCGCGGCGATGAAGGCGATCAAAGCGAACAGCCCGATGCTGATCCGCGGATCGATCGTCGACAATGCGAACAGCGCCCCGACGATCAAAATCTGGCACAGCAGCAACCAGCTGCGCCGCCGTCCCAGCCGGCCGAGCAAAGGCAGTTCGACCCGGTCCACCAGCGGCGACCAGAGGAATTTGAAGGCATAGGCCAGGAACAGCATCGAGATGATGCCGATCATGGTGAGGCTCACGCCCCATTCGCCCAGCCAGGCCGGGATCGTCCCGATCAAAACCGCGTTCGGCAGGCCCGCGCCGAAGCCGAACAGCACCATCAGCGCCGTCTTCTTGCTGGTAAACGCCGCGCCCAGGAGCCTGAACCCCTTGGGCGGCTCCGGCCGATCCGCCGCCGCTGCTGATGCCATCAAAACCCCTCCGGAACCTTTGCCCCTGCTTGCTAGGGTTCCGCCCGTCCCGCAACGATCTTCTTGTCACTCCGCACCGAAACGCGCACTCTTCGTCGCGTGGACATGCCCGTCGCCCCGCGCCCGACCGAGGGCCAACTCGCGCTCGCCGCCCGGCTGGCGGAGGGCGAACATGTCGGCGACGGCGCCACGGTCGCCACTGTCCCGGCCAGCGCCTACACCGATCCTGCCCGCTTCGAGCGCGAACAGGAACGCCTGTTCCGCCGCCTGCCGCAGGTCATCGCACCCTCGGCCTTGCTCCAGCCCGGCATGGCGGTGCCGCATGACGGCTTCGGCACGCCCTTGCTGCTCACCCGCGACAAAACGGGCCGCGCCCACGTCTTCCACAATGTCTGCCGCCATCGCGGCACGCGGCTGGTCGAGAGCTGCGCGGCGCTGAAGTCCCCGCGCCTCGTCTGCCCCTATCACGCCTGGACCTACACGCTCGACGGCGCGCTCGCCGGCCTGCCGAGGCCGGACACCTTCCCCGGCCTCGACAAGTCGGAATACGGCCTCAAGGAATTGCCCTGCGTCGAGGCCGGCGGACTCATCTGGTTCGCCTTCGACGCCGCCGCCGATTTCACCGAAGCGACCGCGCTCCAGCCTGAATTCGACGCCTTCAATCTCGCCGGCCACCATCTCTACCAGCGCCGAGTCCATGACGTGCCGGCGAACTGGAAGCTGATCATGGACGCTTTCTTCGAAAGCTATCACGTCCAGCGCCTGCACAGCGGCACGATCGCGCGCTTCTTCGTCGACGGCGTCAGCGCCGCCGATACGCTCGGCATCCACCAGCGCAGCCTCGTCGCCCGCTCCGATTATACTGAGGTCGATCTGAAGGATTGGGCCGCGGTCCGGCGGGTGATGACCTACACCTACCAGCTCTTCCCGGCGACGGTGATGATCGTCAGCCCCGATTACGTGAATTTGATGGTGCTGATGCCGCAGGCCGTGGACCGCGTGCTGGTCGAGGATTTCATGCTCATCCCTTCCCCGCCGCAGACGGAGGAGGAGGAGCATCACTGGGCCAAGAGCTGGGCTTTGCTCGACCAGGGCGTGTTCGGCGCCGAGGATTTCCACGCGGCGGCTCTGGGCCAGCAGGGCCTTGCCACCGGCACGCTTCAAAGCCTCACCCTCGGCACGCTGGAGACCGGCATCGCCGCCTTCCACGCGCAGGTGGACGCGGCGCTCGCGGGCTAAGCGGGCGTCTCCGCGAACAGCGTAAACCCATCCGGCGCCTTCTTCACCGGTTCACCGCGCACCACCGCGTCCACCGCCTCGATCGCCTGCTTCAGCACCTTGTCGGAATAAGGCTTGGCGAGGCAGCCGACCGCCAGATGGCGATGCTCGCTGGGGCAGGATCCGGTGACGAAGAGCACCGCAACGCCGCGCCGGCCGGCCGCTTCCGCCACCTCGACCCCGCTGCCGTCGGACAGCGAGATGTCGGCCAGCACCAGGTCCAGTTCCTCGGCGCCCTCGATCGCCGCCAGCGCATCGCTCGCCGTATCGACCGTCGCCACCACTTCGTAGCCGCTATCCTTCAGCATCTGCTCGTTGGCGAACGCGACCAAGGGCTCGTCCTCCACCACGAGGATATGCTTGATCGCGCGCCGTTTCTTGAAAATCATGCCCGCTCCTTGCCTCACCAACAGGGACCGAATGTGGTCGATCCGAAGGCGAAACGAGGCAGAATCATTTCGGTGCCGCGTTTGCGTGCCGTCCGCCGTAAAATCCTGTCCCTCTGGCCGCTGTCTCGCTAGGCACGCGCCATGGCACAGCCCCCCAGACACGCTTCAAAGCCGGACGGCCAGCGGATCGCCAAGCTTCTCGCCCGCGCCGGAATCGCGTCGCGCCGCGATATCGAGCGGATGATCGCCGACGGCCGAGTCGCCCTGAACGGCGAGGTCCTGACCACGCCCGCGACGATCCTGACCTCGCTGCACGGCGTCACCGTCGATGGCAGGGCCGTCCGGGAGCCGGAGGCCGCCCGCCTGTTCCGCTATCACAAGCCGCCCGGGCTGCTGACGGCCGCGCGCGACCCCGCCGGGCGTCCCACGATTTACGACCGCCTGCCGGGGGGCCTGCCCCGGTTGATGCCGGTCGGCCGCCTCGACATGAACACCGAAGGATTGCTTCTCCTCACCACCGATGGCGAGCTGAAGCGGCAGCTGGAATTGCCCTCCACCGGCGTGCGCCGCACCTATCGCGCCCGCGCATTCGGCACGATCAGCCAGGAACAGCTCGAGGATCTGATCAACGGCATCACCATCGAAGGCGTCCGCTATGGCGCGATCGACGCCAATCTGGAGCGGCGTACGGGCCGCAACCAGTGGATCGAGATGAGCCTGACCGAAGGCAAAAATCGCGAAGTCCGCCGCGTGCTGGAGCATTTCGAGCTGCAGGTCAGCCGCCTGATCCGCACCGCCTATGGCCCCTTCATCCTCGGCGACCTGCCGCCCGGCGCCGTCTCCGAAGTCCGCCCCCAAGACGTCGCCGAATTCCGCCGCAAGCCCGGCAGCGCCGAGATCATGCCGCAGACGGCGGGACGCACGGTGACGATCGGCAGCCCGGTGCGCCCGGCCCGTCCGCGCCCCGCGCCCGCCGCCGGCGATACGCCGCGGCGCCCGCCCC
>JAFAEG010000024.1 GCA_023424095.1 Pseudomonadota bacterium
GCTTGCAGGCGTGCGGGGCGGCGATGGCGGCGGGGGCCCGATCGGCGCGACCGGCACGGCGACCTTCGGCGCAGTCCAGCTCGATGCCGGCGCGGTCGGCGGCAATGGCGGCGCTGGCGGCGTCGCCACCGGCGGCAATGCGACCTTGTTCAGCAATGGCGGCGCGGGCGTGATCGTCACCGGCGGTCTGCTGGCGGCGGCCGATGGCATTGGCGGCGATAGCATTGGCGGCACGGGCGGCAGCGGCACGGGCGGAATCGCCGCGATCGACGCGACCGGCGGCAGCATCGCGATCACCAATGGCGCGACCGTCAATGCGCGGGGCAGAGGCGGCAATATCGACGCGACCGGCACCACTGCCGGCGCGGGCCAGGGCGGCACTGCCCAGGCGACCGCGGCGGGCGCGGGAACGCAGGTCAACATCACTGGCGCGCTGCGCGCCGATGCGACCGGGCGCGGCGGCTTTTCCACCAGCGACACCGCTTTGACCGGGCAGGTCGCCGGCGCGGGAGCGGGCGGCACCGCATTGATCCAGGCCACTGATGGCGCGAGGCTCGGCGCGACCGGCGCGGCCAATGTCATCGCCGATGGCTTTGGCGGCCGGGCCGGCGAAGGCGGAGCGGGCACGGGCGGCAATGCGACCGTTTCGGCGAACGGCGCGAACAGCCTGGTCACGCTCGGCGACACCCTCGTCCAGGCGGACGGCCAGGGCGCCAGCCTCGGCCCGGCGCCGAGCACGCTCACCAGCGGCAATTCCACCGGCGGCCAGGCACTGGTCCAGGCCGGCGGCACCGGCACGGTCCAGATCGGCGGCGCGGGCGCGGGCAATCTGACCGTCAACGCACGCGGCCTGCACGGCGCTGCCAATACCGGCGCGGCCAGCGTTGGGGCGAGCGCCTTGGGCGGGACGGCGCGGATCCAGGCGGGCGGCGGCACGGTGCGGACCGGTCTTGATGCGATTGTCGACGCCAGCGCCGTCGCCGGAAACGGCGCGGCGACCGGCGGCGCGGCCAATGGCGGCACCGCCGAACTGGTGACCGGCGGCCTCGGCACCATCGCCGTCGGACGCAATGTGATCGCCAGAGCCAATGCCCTTGCCGGCAACGGCGCGGACACGGGCGGCGAAGGCCGTGGCGGCGTGGCCCGGCTGAACGCGGACGACGGCACGATCACGGCCGCGACCGGCACCTTGTTGAGCGCCACGGGTCAGGGCGGCACCGGTACCGATGGCGGCGCCGGCTTCGGCGGAAGCGCCGAAGTGAATGGCGTCGCCGACGCGGCCTTCTCCCTCGGCGCGACCCAATTGGCGGTCGGCGGCACCGGCGGCGCCGGGATCACCAATGGCGGCGCGGCGACCGGCGGCAATGCCCAGATCGTGGTCGACGGCAATGTCCAGCTCGGCAGCCTGACCGTCGGTGCGGCCGGCGTGGGCGGCGCGGCCAGCGGTCCGGACAGCCGCGGCGGAAGTGCGGACGGCGGCAGCCTGGAACTCGACGTGCTCGGTGGCGCGCTCAACGTCGCCGGCGCGGGCAATGTGGACGCACGCGGCGTGGCGGGGGTCGGCACCGGCTCCGGCGGGAACGCCACGGGCGGCACGGTCGATGTGACCACCGCAGCGGGCGCTCAACTGAGCTTCGGCGGCCAGTTGGCGGCCAATGTTTCGGCGGCAACGCCGGGCGCGAACGACACTGCCAATGCCGGCACGATCACCATCCTGACCGCAGGCACGTCCAGCTTCGGCGGGCTGGCCCTGACCGCCAATTCGCAAGGCAATGGCAGCGGCACCGGCGGCACGATCGAAATCGACGGCGCCGGAACGACGACCTACGGCAATGCCACTATCGTCACCGCGGGCAGCGGCGCGAACCCGACTTCGGGCGGCATCCGGCTCAGCAACATGACCGGCGCGGCCGGCGGCTCGAACCTGACCGCGACCACCGACGGGCCACTCACTGCGACCAATGTGACCGCGGCGCAGAACATCAGCCTGACCGCCAATAACGGCCCGCTCAACGCCACCAACGTCAACGCCAATGGCGCGCTGGCGATGACCACCACGACCGGCGCGCTGAACGCGACCAACGTGCGCGGCGGGACCAGCGCGACGCTGACCACGACGACCGGCGCCTTGACCGCGAACGGCGTCACCGGCGGCAACCTGACGCTGACGACCGGCGGCGGCACCCTCACCGCCAGCAATGTCGACGGCGCCGGGGCCGTGGCGCTCAGCTCCGGCACGGGCGCGCTGAATGCCACCACGATCCGGGGCGGCACCTCTGCCACGCTCACCACCACCACAGGCGCGCTCACCGCAAATGGGGTGACGGGCGGCGCGGCGACGCTGACCACCGGCGGCGGCACGCTGATCGCGACCAATGTCGATGTGACCGGGGCGGCCAGCCTGTCCTCGGGGACCGGCAATCTGACCGCCACCAACGTCGCGGCCGGCACCGTCGCGACTTTGGCCACGACCACCGGCGCGCTCAACGCCACCACGATCCGCGGCGGCACCAATGCGGCGCTGGCCACCACGACCGGCGCCCTCACCGCCGATGGCGTCACCGGCGGCGGCACGACCATGACGACGGGCGGCGGCGTGCTGACCGCGTCGAACGTCGATGTCACCGGCGCGGCCACGCTCAATTCGGGCACCGGCGCATTGACCGCGACCAACATTACGGCGGGCACCAACGCCACGCTCGGCACCACCAGCGGCGCGCTCAACGCCACCGGCGTGAACGGCGCCGGCATCGCCCTCACCACGGGCAGCGGGGCGCTGACCGCCGCCAATCTCAACGCCACGCAGACGATCGCGGCGACCAGCACGACCGGCGCGGTCAACGTTACGACCGCCGCCGCCGGCCAGTCGATCGCGCTTGCGACCGGCGCGACGGTGACTCTGAACGGCGCGATAGCCTCCCCGCGCGTCAATGTGGATTCGGGCGACATCGCCATCCAGACCGGCGCCAATGTCGGCGGCGCGGGTTCGCAGGTGACGCTCGCCGTGCGGCCGAGCGCCAACCAGGCGACGTTCGGCGGCGTTGGCCAGGGGCCGGGCTATACGCTCGACGCAGCCGAGGCGAACCGCATCCAGGGCACCAGCCTGACCCTCGTCGCCCCGGCGACCGGCGCGGCGGCGAACCGGCCCGCCGACCTGCTCGTCCGCGATGTCACGCTCGACGGCGGACGGCTGACCGCCTTGCGCCTGCAATCGCCCGGCATTGTGCAGGTGAACGGCAATCTGCTGCTCGCCAATGGCGACGCGGGCCATGCGATCACCATCGACGGCACCAGCCCGGCCCAGCGCATCGTCTTCCTGACCCCGGGCAGCGTCCGGCTGCGCGACGCCGCCGGCGCGCCGGCGGGAACGGTCACGCTCGACGGGCGCGACATCTGGATCGTCGGCGCTGAGATGCTTGAGGAATTGCGCCAGAATCGCGATTTCGCCGGCCGCGACATCGCTCTGCTGACGCCCGGCGACGTCACCGCACCGCGCGGCTTCCTGGAGGGGCAGAATGTCGTGCTTCGCCCGGGCGAGAGCCTGTATGTCCAGAATAGCGGCACGTTGACGGCGTTCGGCGGCATTTCGGTCGGCGGGACGCTCACCATCGAAGGCGGGATCAACGGCCAGCCGGCTGACGTCTATGCCTTTGGCCGCCGGGTGGATCCGGCCGGCGACAGCGCCGGCACGCCCTTCTTCTTCCAGGTCGCGTTCGGCGGTCAGTTCACCGACGCCTCCGACTTCAACACCTGCATCATCAATCCGCGCTTCTGCCCCGGCGGCGGCAATCTGCCGGGCGACGATATCGACGGCGGGATCGACAGCGATGGCGATGGCGGACCCGGCACGATGCCGCCCGTGATCCCGAACGACGATCTGATCAGCGAGGCAGCGTTGAGCGAGCCGCTGATCGAGGAGCCGGTGACCAGCGGCGGCGACAGCAGCGCCTGGACCGAACAAGCCTGCCCGAGCGACAGCGCACAGGACGGCACGCGCAGCGCCTGCATCGACGAAGTGGCGCCCATCGTGCCGACCACGCCCACCCCGGGGCAGCGCCCATGAAGCGGATCGCCTTCCTCGTCTCCGCCGCGACGCTGGCGCTGGCCGCCGCGCCGGCCGCCGCTCAGCCGCTCAACCTGCGCGACAGCTTCCCGATCGGGACGGCCGGCAATCTGGTCTGCACCGCCCAGGTCGCCGCGCAGGACCGCGCCTTCGGCGACATGTTCGACCGCGGCTATCAGATGCTCTGTCGCGATGCGGCGGCGCCGGTGGGCAGCCTCTACGCGCTGCGCACCCGCGGCGGCGATCCGGGCGGCCGGTTGGTGACGCTCCGCCAGGAGAAAGTGGACTGCAATTCGACCCCGGCGTCGCTGCAGATCGCTGATGCCGGAACGGTGCGGCAGCTCGATTGCCGGGTCCGCAATGCCGATGTCGGCTATCGCATCTACACGGTTGAACGCGGCGGCACGCTCTACGTCGCCGAAGGGCTGGCGGGCTATGACAGCGCGCTGCAACTCGGCCTCAGGAGCCTGATGGCGGATCGCGTCGTCGATGGCGAAGTCACGGTCGCACTGACCGGCGCTGGCGATCCCGTCGCCTTCGCCCGCGCCCAGGCCGGTGCGCTCGATCCGCGGCGAGCGCTGAACGAGGCCTATCGCCGCAACAATGCCGGCGCTTATGCCGAAGCAGGCGAATTCTTCGCCTCTTTGAGCGCGCTCGACGAACGCGCCACCCGCGCCGAGGCGCTCGCCAACCAGGCGCTGCAGAATTCCAATCTCGGCCGCTATGCCGAGGCCGAGGTTTTGTTCGGCAAGGCGCAGACGGCCGGCGGCACCGATCCGGTGCTTCGGCGGCGGCTGCGCAATTATCTGGCGCTGCACCTGCTCAACCAGGGCGAACTGGAAGCGGCCCGGATCGAGCTGGACCGACCGATCGACAGCGAGCAACTGGCCCCGGCCGAAGGCGCGCCTCGGATCGACGCCGCGGTCGCCGATCAGCTCAATGCCGAAGCCGCGGGGCGCGCCACTTTGGACCGCGCCACCGCCGTGCTGACGCCCGCCGAGAAGATGCAGATCCTCGAGGGGCAAAGGCTGCAATTGCTCGGCACGATCATCCGCCTGCAGGGCCGGCCGGCCGAGGCCGTGCCGGTGTTCGGCAACGCCATCAACGATCTGGCCGCGGTGCGCGGCGGCGTGGTCGCCTCGACGCTGTGGATGCGGGCGCAGATCAACGGCGAACTGGCCTCGATCGCCGAACGCGGCGGCGACCGGGCCGAGGCGGAACGGCTGCACCTCGCAGCCATCGCCTTGCTCGAAACCGATTATCCCGGCTCCGACGCCCTCTTGAGTGCGCGTGGCCGCCTCGCCGGCTTCTATGCCCGCACGCAGCGGCCCGCGGAGGCCATCGCCCTTTACCGCGCGATGGTGGCCAGCGATGTCGAAAGCGGCGCGGGCTCGGTCGTGATCCGCCGCGCGCTCGATCCCTATTTCGCTTTGCTCACGGCCCCCGGCGCGCCCGCCGACGCGGCGTCCGACCTGTTCCTGGCATCCCAGGTCGCGCTCCGGCCCGGGGTCGCGCAGACGCTGGCGGTGCTGGCGCGCGAGCTCAGTGCCGGCAGCGACGAGGAATCGCGGCTGTTCCGCCAGGCGGTCGCGCTGACCCGCGATGTCGAACGCACCCGAGTCGCGATTAATCGCGCCCAGGCGCTGCCCGCCCCTGACGCCGCCGCGGTCGCCGCCTTGCAGGCCCAGCTTGCAAGCTTCCAACAATCGCAGGCCGCGACCCAGGCGCAATTGAGCGAATTCCCCCGCTCTCGAGTCGCCTCGCCGACCACGATCACCCTCGCCGATCTGCAGCGCCAGCTCCGCGCCGGCGAGGCCTATTACAAGCTGACCGCGCTCGGCGGCTCGCTCTACGCGGTGCTGGTAACGCCGTCGGCGGCGCGCGCCTTCCGGATCGAGGGGTCGAACGATCTGCTCGAGGAGCAGGTCGATACGTTGCGGGCGACGATCAGCCTGGTCGAAGATGGCGAGACGGTCACTTACCCCTATGACGTCGAGACCGCGCATGCGCTCTATCAGCGCCTGTTCGGGCCGGTCGCGGGCGAGCTGGCCGGGATCAGCCACCTGATCTTCGAGCCCGACGGTGCGATGCTGCGCCTGCCGCCGAACCTGCTGGTCGAAACCCAGGCGAGCGTCGAGGCCTATCGCCGCCGTGCCGCCGCGCCCGGGGCCGACGCCTTCGATTTCCGCGGCGTGCAATGGTTCGGCCGCACCCGCCAGATCAGCACGGCGGTGACCGCCCGCGCCTTCACCGACATTCGCGCCGCCCGCCCGTCGCGCGCCGCCAACCAATATCTCGGCTTCGGCGAGAATGCCCCGGCCACGCCGACGATGATCTCCACCAGCGTGAGCAGCGGCGAGATTGATGCCGAATGCACCTGGGCGCTGGCGGCGTGGGACCGGCCCATTTCCGCCGACGAGCTGAACGCCGCGCGGCGCGCGATCGGCGGCGGCAGCGACATCGTCACCGGTGCGGCATTCAGCGACACCGCGATCCGCGCGCGGACCGACCTCGACCAATATCGCGTCATGCATTTCGCCACGCACGGCTTCGTCGTGCCGCCGCGCCCCGAATGCCCGGCGCGGCCGTCTTTGCTCACCAGCTTCGGCGGCGCGGGCTCGGACGGGCTGCTCAGCTTCCGCGAGATTTTCGACCTGCAGCTCGACGCCGATCTGATCATCCTGTCGGCTTGCGACACCGCCGGCCAGGCGGGTTTCACGGCGACGGCCGAAACCGGCCTGACCAGCGGCGGCGACTTCGCGCTGGACGGGCTGGTCCGCGCTTTCGTCGGCGCTGGCGGGCGGATGGTGGTGGCCAGCCACTGGCCGGTGCCGGACCAATATGAAGCGACCGAGAAGCTCGTCTCCGGCCTGTTCACGGCGCCAGCCGGGACAGCCACCGCGGCCGCTCTGGGCCAGGCGCAGCGCGCGCTGATGGACGACGCCGCGACCTCTCACCCATATTATTGGTCGGGATTTGCGGTTATCGGCGACGGAACCACTCCCGTTATCCGCGCCGATCCGCTACGAACTGCCGGGAGAGATTGAACTTTTTCGGAACCGGATGGTTGAGCGCAGGCCGCCCAAGCCATACGGGCGGGCTGATCGGGGTCGGTTGCGTAGGCATCATCTGTTTCTGTTGACGGGGCTTGCGGGCGGCATCATTGCCGCGCCGCTGCCTGCGCTCGGCCAAAGCCAGCGAAGTTCGAGCCCGCCGCCCGTGCCGGCGACCGGCCCGATCATTCCCGATTCCCAGTTCGAGGAGGAGGTGCCGGCGCTCGATCCGGAGCTGACCCAGCCGCTCGAGCCATTGACCCCGATCGTGCCGCCGGACGGCAATCCGGTCACGCCGCCGCGTCCCTTTCCGCCCGATCCCGGCCCGGTCGAGGATGCGCCGCTGGGCGACGCGGAACTGGCCGAGCCGTTGCCGCCGCTGGAAGGCTTCGACGTCCAGCCCGCCGCCACCGCCGAAGCCGCGCCGCAGGGCGAGGAACTGCCGCCGGTCCGCTACACGCTGAACGTGACCGGGCTCGACTCGATCGGCCTGGAATCCCGCTTCCGCGGCCTTTCCGCGCTCGAGGATGCGCACGGCGAGGCGGTGAACGGCGCGATGATCGAGGCACGGGCGCGCGAGGATGAGACGCTGGCCGTGCGCCTGCTCCATTCCGAAGGCTATTATGACGGGACGGCGAGCACGACGATCGTCCCCGCGACCGGCCCCGACGGCCGCGTCACCATCACCATCGCGGTCGTTCCGGGCGAGCGCTACAGCTTCGGCGAGATCAGCATCGCCGGCGCCGAGGGCGATGCCGCGACCCTGGCGCGCGAAGCTTTGATCCTGCGCCCGAACGACCCGATCGTCGCCGCCAATGTCGAGGCGGCGGAAGCCAATGTCCTGCTCCGCCTGCCGCAATCGGGCTATCCGTTCGCGCAACTGGGCGAGGATCCCGGCGAGGAAGGCGCGTCGCGGATCAACATTCGCGACATCCTGCTCGATCCCGACACGCAGCTGGGCGATTATGCCCTGCTCGTCGATCCCGGCCCGCGCGCGACCTTCCGCAACATCCTGTCGACCGGCCAGAAGCCGGCCTTCGAGGTCGATCACATCACCTTGTTGTCGCGCTTCAACCGCGACCAATTGTTCGATCGCCGCCTGATGGACGACGTGCGCGAAGCGATGGTCGCGACGCGGCTGTTCAGCTCGGTGTCGGCCGAACCGGTCCGGACCGGCGATCTGGCGCCCGACGGCAGCGAATATGTCGACATATTGATCCGCCAGGAGGCCGGTCCGCCCCGCTCGCTCGACGCCAATATCGGTTATGCCACCGGTGAGGGCCTGCGCCTCGAGGGCGCGTGGGAGCATCGCCAATTCTTCCGGCCCGAAGGTTCGGTTCGAGCCCGCGCAGTGCTCGGCACCAACGAGCAGTCGGCCGGCGTGCGGCTGCGCTTCAACAATTGGCGGCTGCGCGACCAGGCGCTCTTGCTCCAGCTCGAGGCCGGCCGGCGCGATTTCGCGGCCTTCGAAGGCTATACGCTGCAACTTCTCGGCCTCGTCACGCGCGAATCCACGCCGATCTGGCAGAAGCGCTGGACCTATTCCTACGGTGCCGAACTGCTGGCCACCAACGAGAGCCAGGTCGGGGCGCCGGCCATCTCGCTCGGCCAGACCTATTTCATCGGCGGGCTGATCGGACAGCTCGGCTATGACGCGTCCAACAGCCTGCTCGATCCGACCTCCGGCTTCCGCCTGACCGCCCGCCTGAATCCCGAAGCGTCGCTGCGCGGCGACTTCGATTATTATCTGCGCACCCAGATCGACGGCAGTTACTACCAGCCCTTCGGCGAGAATTTCGTGCTGGCGGGGCGCGTCCGCTTGGGCTCGATCACCGGTGTCGAGCGTGACCAGCTGGCGCCCTCGCGGCGCTTCTATGCGGGCGGCGGCGGCTCCGTGCGCGGCTTCGGCTTCCAGCAATTGGGCCCGCGCATCACCGTCCCCAATCCGCGCTTCGATCCGCTCGAGGACGATCCCGCCGAAGTGCCGCCGACCCTGTCGCTGCCCAATGGCGGCCGCGGCCTGGCCGAGTTCGCGCTGGAGGGCCGCTATCGCTTCGGCAATTACGGCATCGTCGCCTTCGTCGATGCCGGCAGCGTGACGACTCGCGAATATCCGAGCTTCGACGATATGCGCTTCGGCATCGGCATCGGCGGGCGGCTCTACACCAATTTCGGCCCGATCCGGGTCGACATCGCCACCCCGGTCGGTCGCCGCGTCGGCGAATCCTTGATCAATCTCTACATCTCCATCGGGCAGGCCTTCTGATGGCCAGCGTCGCGGATACGGGCGACCAGGCCCCGCCCTCGCCGCCCCCTCCGCCGGAGGTCATCGTCATCCGCCGCAGCCCCTGGCGGCGCGTGGCGAAATGGACCGCCATCGTCGTCGGCGCGCTGCTCGCCGCGCTCATCGCCTTCCTGCTTTGGCTGAATTCCGATTCCGGCCGGCGCTTCATCGTCGACCAGATCAACGGCCTGGAAATGGCATCCGGCCTGAAGATCAACATCGACCGGATCGACGGCTCGATCTGGGGCGAGATGACGGTCCACGGCCTGACCCTGGCCGATCCCGAAGGCGTGTTCTTCGCCGCCGACACGGCCGAGGTGAATTACAGTCCGCTTTCCTACGTTCGGCGAAGCCAGATCGAAATTCATGCGCTGCATGTCCCGACCGCGCGCCTGTCGCGGCTGCCGGTGCTGCGCACGGTCGATCCGAACGCACCTTTGATCCCCGATATCCTGCTCGACATCGATGACGTGCGGGTCGACCGGCTGCAGATCGACCCGGCGGTGACCGGCCGGGCGCACGCATTGCGGATCGCGGGCAACGTCCACCTGGCCGAGAGCGCGGTGCGCACGGATCTCGACATCTCGGCGCTGACCGAAGAGGGGCTGGCCGGGGGCGACCGGCTGACCGCCCGGCTCGACGCCGCGCCAGAGCAGGACCGGCTGGGCATCGAATTGTTCGTGGACGCGCCCGCCAACGGCTTCGTCGCCAGCATGACCGGCATCGAAAAGCGCCTGCGCACCGAAATTCGCGGGCGGGGCGACTGGAGTAATTGGGCCGGCCGCCTGAATGCGGCGCTGGACGAAGACGGTTTCGCCGACCTCGCCATCCAGGCGCAGGACGGCCGCTTCACGGTGAACGGCCCGACCCGGCCGGACCTGTTCGTCACCGGCCCGGCCCAGCGCCTGACCGGACCCTATGTGCAATTGAATTTCGGCGGCACCTGGATCGACCGCCGGATCGAGGGCATCGACCTCAGCCTCAACAGCCGGGCGCTGGCGATCGTCGCGGAAGGCGCGATCGATCTCGGCCAGAGCCAGTATCGCGATCTCGCCATCGGCGCGCGTTTGCTGCAGCCCGGCGCGATCGCCCCCAATCTGTCCGGCCGCGACGTCCGCCTCGCTCTGGTGATGAACGGCGCGATGGCCACCCCCGCCGTGGCTTATGAAGTCTCCGCCCAGTCGATCGGCATTTCCACCCGCACGCTGGAGAATTTCCGCGCGAGCGGCGCGGCGCGGGTCGATGCCGACCGGATCGTCGTGCCGGTCGCCGCCACCATGTCGCGCATCACCGGGCTGCCGGACGCGGTCGGCGGGCTGCTCACCAACGTCCGCATCAACGGCGATTTGCTGATCGAGGGGACCAACCTCCTTTCCGACAATCTGCGCGTCCGCTCCGACCGCGCCGACGCCGTGCTCGCCATCGCCTTCGACCTCAGCCGCGGCACCTACAATGTCGGCATCCAGGGCCGGGTGAACGACTATCTGGTCCAGTCGATCGGCGTGTTCGACATTTCCAGCGACTTCGACCTGGTCGGCCGCGCCGACGGCTTCGGCCTGCAGGGCCGCGTCTCGGTCCGCAGCCGCCGCATCTTCAACCAGACCGCGCTGGACCTGCTGGGCGGCATGGCGACCGCCACCGCGACGATCAATGTCGGCGGCAATGGCGACATCCGCATCGGCGACGTCCGGCTGACCGCGCCGCAGCTCCGGATCACCGAGGGCGGCGGCAATTATTATGCCGACGGGCGGATCGCCCTGCAGCTGCGCGGCACCAGCAATCGTTATGGCGACGTCGCCGTGCAGATTGGCGGCACGATCAGCGCGCCCAGGGTCGAGCTGACGATCGCCGAGGCCGGCTTCGGCGTCGGCCTGCGCGCGATCACCGCCAACATCGTCGCGACCGCGCAGGGCTATCAGGTCAACGCCACCGGCCAATCCAATTACGGGCCGTTCGAGGCGGACCTGCTGATCCTCGCCCGCGCCGGGCCGCTGACCGTGCAGGTGAACCGCCTGCTGTTCGCCGGCGTGACCTTCGCCGGGCAGATCCAGCAGACCCAAGCCGGGCCGTTCGCCGGTTCGCTCACCGCCAGCGGGCGCGGCATCGACGGCAATATCCAGCTCGCCGCCTTGGGCCCGCGCCAGCGGATCGAGATCGACGCGACCGCGCAGAATGCGGTGATCCCCAGCACAGTCGAGGGCGTTGGCGACATCAATATCGAGCGCGGCATCATCGACGTCGCGATCAGCCTGCCCACCACCGGCGATCCCTTCGCGATCTACGAGGCGACCGGCGACGTGCAGGTCGCGAACCTGCGCGCCGGGAGCTTCGCGCTCAGCCGGGCGCGGGCGAACATCAATTATGCCGGCAACAGCGGCAATGCCCGCTTCGTCGCGACCGGATCGAGCGGCGTGCCCTTCGACCTGGCGGGCAATGCCGATCTGAACCCGGAGCGGATCCGGCTGGCGCTGCAGGGCACAGCCAACAGCATCCCCTTCCGTTTCGCCGAGCCAGCGGTGATCGAACAGGTGGAGGATGCCTGGGTGCTTCGCCCGGTGAACGTCCAGCTGGAAGGCGGGCGCGGCTCGATGCGGCTGGCCGGCCGGTTTGGCGACGGCCTGATCATCCAGTCCCGCCTCGATGCGTTCGACATCGCCATCGCGAACGCCATCAGCCCGGGCCTCGGCCTGGGCGGCGAAGCGACCGGCAGCCTGGATTTCTATCTCCCCGCCGACGGCACCTTCCCGCGCGCCGAATCGCGGCTGAACATCCGCAATTTCACCCGCACCGGCATCGCCGTCCGCTCCGTCCCGGTCGACATCTCGCTGACCGGCGCCTTGCGCCCCGAAGGCGGCTCGCTGGCGTCGGTGTTCCGGCAGGGCGGCAATGTCATCGGCCGGCTGCAGGCGAACCTCACCCCGCTTCCGCCGGGCGCCGGCAGTTGGACCGAGCGGCTGCGCTCGGCGCCACTGGGCGGCGGCATACGCTATAACGGCCCGGCCAGCGTACTCACCTCGCTCGCCGGCCTGACCGGGCATCAGCTCCAGGGTCCGATCGCGGTGGGCGCCGACTTCACCGGCCGCGTCGACAATCCGCAGTTCAACGGCATCGTCCGCGCCGAGAACGTCACCTACACGAACGAGACCTACGGCACGCGGATCACCAACATCGCGCTGGACGGCCGCTTCAACGGTCCGGAATTGCAGATCACCTCCCTGACCGGGCGCGCCGGCGAAGGCACGGTGCGGGCGAGCGGGTCGATCGGCCTGTCCAGCGCGGCCGGCTATCCGATCACGCTCGACGCGCGGCTGGACAATGCCCGGCTGGCGCGCAGCGAGGACATTTCCGCGACCGCGACCGGCGACATCCAGGTCCGCAACCTGCCGAACGAGCGCGCGATCATCCGCGGCCGGCTGGAGCTGGGCGAGATCCGATACCAGATCGTCCGGCAGGGCGGGGCACAGGTCGTGAACCTGTCCGGCGTCCGCCGCCGGGGCGAGCCGCTCGTCCAGCCGGGCCAGCAGCGCGAGGCCGCCGCCGCGGTCCCGAGCGCATGGCGGCTGGAGCTCGACCTGGTCGCCGACAACCGCGTGTTCGTGTCCGGCATGGGGCTGGAATCCGAATGGGGCGCGAACCTGCAGGTGCGCGGTTCGACCTCGACCCCGATCCTGACCGGGACGATCGATCTGGTGCGCGGCACCCTGAGCTTCGCCGGCCGGCGCTTCATCCTGGACGACCGCTCCAACATCTCCTTCCCGCGGCGCGGCGACGGCGTGATCAACCCGCAGATCGAGATCACCGCCACATCCGAGATTGACGACGTGAACGTGTCGGTGGTGGTCGAAGGCTCGGCCGGCAATCCGCGGATCAGCTTCGCGGCGGTCCCCGATCTGCCGCAGGACGAAATCGTCAGCCGCATCCTGTTCGGCAGCTCGGTCTCCGAAATCTCCGCGATCCAGGCGATCCAGCTCGCGGCGTCACTGAACTCGCTGCGCGGCGGCAGCGGTGGGCTCGATCCCTTGGGCTCGCTGCAGCGCGCCGCCGGCATCGACCGCCTCCGCATCCTGGGCGAGGACGACACGACCGGGCGCGGCACCGCCGTCGCCGCCGGCTTCTATCTGAGCGACGACATCTACATCGAGATCATCACCGACGCGGAAGGCTTCACCGCCACCCAGCTGGAGATTTCGCTGTCGCCGACGCTCAGCATCCTCTCGCAGTTCGGGACGACGACGGGGACGAACGTGAATTTGCGCTATTCGCGGGACTATTGAGGGCGATCCCACCTGCCCATCCCACTCATCCTGAGTAGGGACTGAGCGAAGTCGAAGGCCCGTATCGAAGGACTGGTTCGTGCAGGTCCTTCGATACGCCATTTCGACAAGCTCAATGGCTACTCAGGATGAGCGGGGAGGAGATTAGCCGCCCGTCACGCTCATGTGCCGCGCTACCGCGGGCGCCGCTCGGGCAATGTCGAAATCGTGAGCCTGCGGCTTTGCGGCGAGCGCCTGGTCGATCGCCGCATTCACCGCCGCGCCGTCGCCGGCCCGCAGCTTCTCCCGCAGCTCCACCTTCCGGGCGTGGCCGAGGCAGGGATAGAGCGTGCCGGTCGCGGTGATGCGGACGCGGTTGCAACTCGCGCAGAAATTGTTGGTCAGCGGCGTGATGAAGCCGATCCGCCCGCTCGTCTCCGCGACGTCATAATAACGCGACGGTCCGCCGGTGCGGTGCGTGCTGGTGATCAGGGTGAAGCTTTGCTCCAGCGCGGCGCGGACTTCGGTCAGCGGCAGATAGCGGTCGGTGCGATCCTCCTCGACCAAACCGAGCGGCATCGTCTCGATCAGGCTCAGATCGAAGCCGCGCGCGCCGCACCAGGCGAGCATGTCGCCAATCTCATCATCGTTCAGCCCCTTCAGCGCGACCATGTTGATCTTCACCCGCAGGCCGGCAGCGGCGGCCGCATCGACCCCGTCCAGCACCCGCGCCAGATCGCCGCCCCGGGTGATCGCGCGAAACCGCTCCGGGTCGCGGCTGTCCAGGCTGACATTGATCCGCCGTACGCCAGCCGCCGCGAGGGCGTCAGCGGCTTCGGCAAGCCGGGTGCCGTTGGTGGTCAGGGTCAGTTCGTCCAGCCCCCGGCCGAGCCAGCCGGCAAGCGACCGGACCAGATCGAGCACCCCGGGACGCACCAATGGCTCGCCGCCGGTCAGCCGGATGCGCCGCACGCCGCGGCCGATCAGCAGCGCACCGAGTGCCGCCAGTTCGTCCACGCTCAGCAGCTCCGCGCGCGGCAGGAAGCGCATCCGCTCCGGCATGCAATAGACGCAGCGCAGGTCGCAGCGGTCGGTGACCGACAGCCGCACATAGTCGATCCGCCGGCCGAAACCGTCGATCAGTTCCTGGGTCGCGGATAGAGCCTCTGCCACCCGCGCAGCCTATGCCCGCAGCGGTGGCGCGGCAATGGCGCCCCCGGCATCGATCCTGTTTCCGCCTCCGCATCCTTGCCCTATCAAGCGGTCATGCAGCGCCTCATCCTGTTGGCGATCTTCGCCCTCGCCTCCTGCCGGACGCCGATGACCTCTTCGCTCCCCGCACCGCCGCCCGAGACCGCCTATAGCTGGGCGACGTTCGACGACGAGCGGGTGACGGGCGAAGGCGCGGCCGGCATCGCCGATCGCCGCACCGGGCGCGCCATCACCCCGGCCGATCCGGCGCGGGTCGCCTCCGTCTCGAAGCTGATCGTCGCTTTGGGCGTGATGCGGCTGGTCGAGGAAGGCGCGATCAATCTCGACGCCGACGTCTCCGAGACACTCGGCTGGCGGCTGCGCAATCCGGCCTTCCCCGACGTGCCGATCACGCTGCGGATGCTGCTGTCCCACACCTCCAGCCTGCAGGATGCGGGCGAGGCCTATGTCATCCCGCTGGGCGGCAGCCTGCGCGAAGGCATTGAGGGCAATCCGGTGTTCGATCCGAGCCACGCCCCCGGCAGCTATTTCCGCTACGCCAACATCAATTTCCCGGTGATCGGATCGGTGCTGGAGAAAGCAACGGGCGAGCGCTTCGACCGGCTGATCCACCGCACCGCCATCGCGCCTCTGGGCCTCGACGCCTGCTTCAACTGGACGATGTGCAGCGACGCGAAAGTGGCGCGCGCCGTCACGCTCTACCGCGCCAATGGCGACGTGGCCCTCGACGATCTGGCGGGAGCGCGCCCACCCTGTCCCGTCTTCCGCCGCGGCGAGAGCTGCGACCTCGACGCCTACCGGCTCGGCGACAATGGCGCGCTCTTCTCACCGCAGGGCGGCCTGCGCGCCTCCGTGCGCGATCTGGCGGTGATCGGCCGGATGCTGCTCAACCGGGGGCAACACGAGGGCGCGGCCTATCTTCAGGAGTTCAGCATCGACGCGATGCTTCGGCCGGTCTGGACCTTCGACGGCACGAACGGCGATACCAGCGGCGGCATCTATTGCGCCTACGGCCTCGCCGCGCAGACCCTCCTCCACCGCGTGCCGGGCTGCAATGACGAGCTGTTCGCCGGGCGCCGTGTCGTCGGCCATGCGGGCGAGGCCTATAATCTGCGCTCGGGCCTGTGGATCGATCCCGCCCGCCGGGTCGGCATCGCCTATTTCGCCGCGAACAATCCGGCCGAAGCCGGGCCGTCGCGAAGCGCCTATAGCGCGATCGAGGAGTGGCTGGCGGCCAGGCTCAGCGACTGAGCCAGTCCGGCACCTGTTCCTCGGCGAGGTAGGAAGCGAGGTGGCGGCGCGGCCGGATCACCGCCCAGCGATCGCCATCGACCAGCACCTCCGGTGCCAGCGGCCGGCTGTTATAGGTGCCCGCCATCGTCGCCGCATAAGCGCCGGCGGTGCGGATGATGGCGAGATCGCCCGCGCCGACCCGGCCCATTTCCCGCCCGAAAGCGAAAGTGTCGCCCGTCTCGCAGACCGGGCCGACCACGTCGGCGACCATCAGCTCGCCGTCCGGCGTAACCGGCTCGATCGCATGCCAGGCATCGTAGAGGCTCGGCCGAAGCAGGTCGTTCATCCCGGCGTCGAGGATGACGAAGCGCGCCTCGCCGCTTTTCTTCACCCGGATCACCTCGGTCAGCAGCACCCCGGCGTCGCCGATGATCAGCCGCCCCGGCTCGAAGATCAGGCGCACGTCCCAGCCCTGCGTCGCGCGCGCGACCATCGCTCCATAATCGGCGATGCTGGGCGGCGGCGGCAGCGACGGATCATAATGCAGGCCGAGGCCGCCGCCGAGATCGGCGGTGCTGATCACGTGGCCCTCGGCGCGCAGCCGCGCGATCATTTCGCCGAGCCGGCCGAACGCGGTCTCCAGCGGCGCGAGATTCGTCAGCTGGCTGCCGATGTGGACGGCCAGCCCCTTCAGCTCCAGCCCCGGCAGGTCCCGCACTTTCGCGCAGGCCGCGGGCGCATCGCCGATCGGGATGCCGAACTTGTTGTGCGCCGCCCCGGTCGAGATTTTCGCGTGGCTGCCCGCCTCGACATCCGGGTTGATCCGCCAGGCGACCGGCGCGGTGACGCCCATCGCGACCGCGACCTGCGACAGCGTTTCCGCTTCGGGCAAGGATTCCAGGTTGAACTGCGCGAGCCCGCCTTCGAGCGCCTGCGCCATCTCGGCCGCCGTCTTGCCGACGCCGGAAAAGACGATCCTGTCCGGCGCGACCCCGGCGGCGCGGGCGCGGGCATATTCGCCGCCCGACACCACATCCGCGCCCATGCCCTCCACCGCCAGCGCGGTCAGCACCGCCAGGTTGGGATTGGCCTTCACCGCAAAGCCGATCAGCGGATCACCGAGCGGGCCCAAAGCGGCGCGCAACGCCCGCGCCTGCCCGCGCATCGCCGCCAGCGAATAGACATAGACCGGCGTGCCCACCTCGGCCGCGATCTCGGCCAGGGCGACCTGCTCGCAATGGCGAGCCCCGTCCCGCAGCCCAAACTGGTCGGTCACGCGCACTCCTGACGCCCATTGCTTCGGGCGAGAAAAAAGCCGCGGCCGTTGCCAGCCGCGGCTTTAGGAAAGGGAGCTCCCCTTAGAACCTGAACTCGGCGGCCAACGTGAACGAGCGGCCGCGCGGATCCGCGACGCGCGGCTCCCACGAGCTGCCCGCACCGGTGTTGCTGTCATAGGTGATCGCGAAAGGCGGATCGGTGTCGAACAGGTTGCGGACGCCGGCAGTGAGGGTGAGCCCCTCGATCAGGCCGGAGTAGCTGGCCGACAGATTGTAGGTGACGTAAGCTTCCACCCGCGGATTATAGTCCGGACGCGTGGCCGAAGCCGGCAGCGCGAAGTTCGCATAGCTGCTGCGGAAAAGCTGCGTGAGCGTGAAGCTCCAATCGTCGTTCCGCCAGTTGATGAACGCATTGTGCTTCCACTCGAGGCCGAGATCGCCGGTGAAGGTGAAGATGCCGATCAGATCCCGGTAAGGCAGGTTCGGAAGCAGCTTCTCGCGCTTGTCGAGCAGCCAGGTGCCGTCCAGCCCGCCATTCAACGTGCCGCCCAGCGCATCGACCGACCCGCGGAACGAGAAGTCGATGCCCGACGTGCGGCGCGAACCGAAATTGCCGGTGCGCAGATCGACCTGGGTGATGAGCCCGTTGGTACGGATGATCCGGTCCGGGAAAGCGGCGATGTTCGCGAGCAACTGCGGAATGGTGATCGAGCCGATCGTGTTGTCGACCGCGATGTTCCAGTAATCGACCGACAGGCTGAAGCGCGGCACCGGCCGGATCACGACACCCACGGTGAACTGCTCGGAATTTTCCGGCTCCAGCCCCAGATTGCCGCCGCTCAGCGATTCCGGCGTGATCGGCGCGCAGGCAGGCTGCGGACCGGTCGTGTTGCCGGTCGGGCACAAGGTCGGATCGACCAAGGTGTTGCCCGGGTTGGGCGAGATCGTCGTCCCGTTGAAGATCTGGTTAAAGGTCGGGACTCGGAAGCCCGTGCCGTACGAACCGCGGAACATGACCGCTTCGATCGGCCGGTAGCGGAACGAGAATTTCGGATTGGTCGTGCTGCCAAAGCCCGAATATTCGTCGATCCGGACCGCGCCGATGACGTCGAGGTTCGACGTGAGCGGGAAGAGTGCTTCGGCATAAGCCGCGACGACGGTCCGGTGCTTCGGCGTCAGCGCGTTCACATTGTCGAACGCGACGTTGAAGATGTCGGGCCGGTCGGCCGCGGCCGCGGCGGAACCGTTAAACTCATAGCTTTCGCGGCGATAGTCGATGCCGGCAGCGAGCTGCACATCGTTGTCGCCGATCGCGAACAGCGGGCCGGAGATCGACGCGTCGAACTGCTGGACCTGATAGCGGCCGCCATAAAGGACGGTGCCCTCGGCCGAGACGGCGTCGAGCGCGGCCATCGCCGCCGCGGTCTGGGTATCGCTGAACGGGTTCAGGATGCCCGAGTTGATCAGGCCGATAATGCCGGGGCCAGCCGCGCCGGGCGCGGTAGGCGCCCGCGGATCATAGGCGCCGATGTCATTCTGCGGGGTCGCAGGATTGTTGGTGATCTGGACGCCACGGAAATGATAGCCGGAGCCGAGGATCGACGAGGCTTCGGAGCTCGCATAGGACGCGCCGGCGCGATAATTCCAGCCTTCCCACAGCGGCCCTTCGAAGCCCAAAGCGACGCGGAAGGTCTGGGTGTTGGTCTGATATTCGCGCGGACCGCAAACCGTACAACGCCAGCGGCCGGCGATCGGCAGGCCGTAACGCGCATCCAGCGCGGCCTGCTGGGCCGGATCGGTGAAAGCGGCGCGGATGGCGTTGAACACCTGGTTGTAGGTCGCCGCCGTATTGCCGTTGAGCGGATAGGCCCAGGGCAGGTTGGTGGCGTTCGCCGAATATTGGTTGGCGGAGAATTGCTTGGACGAATCCGCCTCGGACCCGGTCACCTCGAGCGTCGCCAGATGGTCGCCGGAGAGGCGCAGGACGCCGCGGGCCAGATAGGTCAGGGTCTCGATCGGCTGCTGGATCACCGCCGCGCGGCCAGTATCCCAGGCGCAGGCATATTGCGCCGTCGGCACCGCCCACAGCACTTCGTCATAGGCCAGGCCGCCATCGACGGAATCGCAGCCGGCGCCGCCCGGCAGGTCGAGAATGTTGATGCCGCCCGCGGCCCCGTTGGCGCCGTTCGGCAGGGTCAAAGTCAGACCGCTGAGCAGCGTACCGGTCGGCGTCTGGTTGGCGTTCGCGGCAATGTTGAAGGCGGTCGCGACCGGCGTGCCGCGCGTGTCGATGGAAAGGCCGCGATTGGGCTGGTTGCCATTGACGAAGTCGCGGTCCGAACCGCGCAGGATGCGGTTCCAGCTGTAGGCGACCGCGCCCATGACGTTGAAGCCCTGCTCGTTCAGATCGCCATAACCGGCGAGCGCCGAGACACGGTAGATGTTGCCGCCGCCGGCTTCGGTCAGGTCGGTAAAGCCGTTGAGGCTGACCCCTTCGAAATCCGTGCGCGTGATGAAGTTGATCACGCCGCCGATCGCGTCGGTGCCGTAGATCGCCGACGCGCCGTCCTTCAGCACCTCGATCCGCTCGATCGCCGCGAACGGGATCTGGTTCACGTCGACGGCGGAACCCTGCAGGCCATGGGCGGCGACGCGGCGGTTGTTCAGCAGCACCAGGGTCGATGAATTGCCCTGGCCGCGAAGGTTGGCGGAGGACAGGCCGTTGGTGCCGCGCTGGGCGCCGGAGACGACGTCCGCGTTGGACGCGAGATTGTCGGCGCCGCTGGCGTTCGACGGCAGGAACATCAGCAATTGTTCAGGGCTGCTGATGCCGTTGCGCTGAATTTCCTCGTTGCGGATGACCTGCAGCGGCAGGGCGCTGTTGTTCGGATCGACGCGCAGGCGCGACCC
Source organism: Pseudomonadota bacterium (assembly GCA_023424095.1). GTDB lineage: Bacteria > Pseudomonadota > Alphaproteobacteria > Sphingomonadales > Sphingomonadaceae > Allosphingosinicella. Next base: position 20,286 of record JAFAEG010000024.1, read on the forward strand.
GGTGACGACCATCGTATTGTCCTGCTGCGCGGGTTCGGCGGTGGGCTGATCCGGTAGAGTGGCTTCCGGCTGGTCGGACCCGTCGCTAGCCTGCGCGAGCGCGGCGCCCGGCATCGTGAAAGCGAGCCCCGCAAATGCGGTTCCGGTCCAAAGCGCCTTCTTCAGCGACGTGGTTGCACGCATTCGATCAATCCCCCCAAAAATTCCGGGCCCAAGCAAGGCTATGGCCAGAGGCCACTAAGTAACAAGAATGCGTCAGCCTGCCATAGTTTCTGTTGGCCCAGCCATAACCTGCCGTCATTCTGGCGCGCGAATGGCTGGACGGCGTGATCCGGCGGCAACACAAATCGCCTTTGGGCGGTGTGCGTGAACGGGGGAATGATGGCGTCTGAAGCAGTGTATGACGCCCCCGCCAGCGCGGCCCGGGCGGTGGTGCCGCCGGGACTGGGACGGCAGGCGCTCTATGTGATGCTCGGCTTCTCCGCCGGCCTGCCCTTTTACATGTTCTCGACCGTGCTGTCGCTCCGGCTGCAATTTCACGAAGTCGGCCTGGTTATCATCGGCTTCTTCGCCTGGGTGCAGTTGCTGCCCACCTTCAAATTCCTCTGGGCGCCCTTGCTCGATCGCTACACCGTGCCGGGCTTCGGCCGCTTCTGGGGCAAGCGCCGCGGCTGGATCATGCTGTCGCAGCTGGGCATCTTCACCTCTTTGGTGGCGATGGCGCTGATCTCGCCGGGCGAGAATCTGGCGCTCACCGCTTTGTTCGCGGTCCTGCTCGCTTTCTGGACGACGACTCTGGAGGTCGCCGCCGACGCCTGGCGGATCGAGCTGGCACCGAACAAGGAAGAACAGGGCCCGATCGCTGCGGCCAATCTGTGGGGCTATCGCACCGCGATGGTCGCGGCGGGCAGCGGCGCGCTGCTGATCGCGGACCGGCCGGAATTGGGCTGGACCGGCGCCTATCTCGCCATCGCCATCGTGTCCCTCGCGCCCTTCCCGCTGCTCGCGTCGATGCGGCCGGATCCCGGCCATGCCGGCGCGCGCCTCACCGCGCTCGTGACCGGGCTCGGCGCGGCCGCCTTCATCCTGCTGGCGGTCGCGGGCGGATTCGCAACAATCGGCTGGCTGCTGCTCGAGGCCGCGACGCAGATCGGCATCAGCGCCCAAACCAATGTCACGCCCTGGGTGCTGGCGATCTGCGCCATCCCCTTCCTGATCATGGCGGCGGCTTTGCCCAAGATCCGCAAGCTGCCACCGGACAGCCCCGCCCGCCGCTCGGTGGCGATCGGGCCCTATGTCGAATTCTTCTGGCGCTACGGCTTCATGGCCCTGGTGCTGCTCGCCTTCGTCTCCGTCTACCGGATGGGCGACGTGCTGGCGCTCAACCTCTCCAAGCCGATGATCAAGGAATTGGGCTATTCGCTGACCGAGATTGGCCGGGCGGATTCCTATGTCGCCCTGGTCGCCAGTATCGTCGGCGTCGGCCTCGGCGGGCTGATGGCGGCAAAGTGGCGGCTGGGCGCGGCACTCGCGGTCGGCGCCTTCTTCGCCGCGCTCGGCAATTTCGGCTTCGTCTGGCTGGCGCACCAGCCGGTGGACGAATTCACCCTCTACCTCGCCACCGCCGCCGATCAGTTCGGCAATGGCATGGCCGGGGTGGTGTTCGTGGTCTATCTCTCGATGCTCTGCGACCCGCGCTTTCCAGGCGCGCATTATGCCTTCCTATCGGGCTTCGCCTTCCTGCTGCCGCGCTTGCTGTCGGGCGCGGCGGGCGAGTGGGTCGTGGGCTTCAACGAGGCCGGCTATAATGGCTTCGACCTGTTCTTCCTGATCTCCGGCATCGTCAGTCTCGCAGCCTTGCTGTTCCTGCCCTTCATCGCCCGCGCCAAGCCGCGCCCGATCGAAACATGATCGCCATCGACCGCGCCTTCGCCCCCGCGCTCGAAGCGGTGGAAAGCGGCGTCATTCCCGGCGCCACGCTCGGCATCGTCACGGCGGACGGCGCGCAGGCGGTGCGGATCGCCGGCCTGGCCGCTTTGGTGCCCGAGCCCGAGCCGTTGACCGCCGGCCATTGGTTCGATCTCGCCTCCGTCTCCAAGGTGATCGCCACCACGACGATGATCCTGACCCTGGCCGAGCAGGGCCGGATCGACCTCGACCGGCCACTGACCGACGCCATTCCGGACCTTCGCCAATATGACGTCGCCAATGCGGCGGAGCGGCGCATCACCTTCCGCGACTGTCTGGCGCACCGCACCTTCCTGCCGGCGGTCGAGCCGCTCTACACTTATGGCCAGGACCCGGCGACGCTCCGCGCCTTCGTCCTGCAGCGCGAGTGGCGGCAGGGCCCGCCGGTCTATTCCGACATCAATTACATCCTGCTCGGAATCGCCATCGAGCGGCTCACCGGCGCACGCTTAAGCGACTGGCCGCTGCCGCCGGGCCTGAGCTACGGCCCGCCGCCCGGCCCCGCCGTGGCGACCGAACATTGCATGTGGCGCGGCCGCGTCCTGAAGGGCGAGGTGCATGACGAAAATGCCTTCGCATTGGGCGGCGCGCCGGGTCACGCCGGGCTGTTCGGCACCGTCGACGGCGTGCTCGGCTATGCCCGCAGCCTATTGGGCGGCAGCGCCTCGCCGTTCCTGCTCGATGCCATCCGCACCCGCGTCACCGACCACCGCACCTGCGGCTGGGAACGGCGCTTCGACGGCTGGCCCGGCGGCCAGGCCTGCTCCGACGAGACGATCGGCCACACCGGCTTCACCGGCACGGGACTTTGGGTCGATTTCGCGCGCGGTCTCGCCTGGACGTTGCTGACCAACCGCGTCCACCCCAGCCGCCACAAGGAAACCCACATCATGGACCTGCGCCGCGCCACCGGCGACGCGGTGATCGCCAGCGCACCCTGATCGCTCCCCGGCGGAGGCCGGGGCCCAGACAACGAC
>JAFAEG010000032.1 GCA_023424095.1 Pseudomonadota bacterium
GGCTGGGCCGGCGCCGCCGGGGCGGTCTGCGTCGTGGGATGCTGCGCGGCCTCGGGCGTGACGCCCGGCTGGGCGGCGGCCGGATTGGCCGGAATCATCGGCCGTTCGGCCGGCGGCGCGGTCGTGGGGGCGACCGGCGGCGTGGTAGCCGGTGCGGTCGGAGCGACGGGATCCTGGGCGGCGGCGGGCACGGCAAAAGCCGACACGGCAGCGGCCGCAAGCAGGGTGCGAGTAAGTTTCACGTTATTTCTCCATGACTTACGCCTAAACACGATCACATGGAGAACCAACGTGAGTCCCGCCGAGCCGGTCGCAACCGCTGCGACGTTGCGAGCCGATTCAGGGGTGAACCGAATTGATGGAGATCAAATTCGGTTGATGGAGGCGGCGCCAGCCCGGCCCAACCCGGCCGCCGTTTGAAGGCCCGATGGGGAGCGGGACGGCACCGAGACCCAGATCAAAGCACGTATTTGCTGAGGTCGCTGTTGCGCGCAATCACGCTGAGCTGCTGCTCGACATAAGCGGCGTCGACAGTGATCGTCTCGCCGCCGCGATCCTCGGCCTCGAAACTCACCGTTTCGAGCAGTTTCTCCATCACCGTCTGCAGACGGCGGGCGCCGATATTCTCGACCTCGCCGTTCACCTCGGCGGCGATCCGTGCGAGCGCGGCGATGCCTTCTGGGGTGAAATTCACCTCGACACCCTCGGTCTTCAGCAAGGCGCGATATTGCTCGGTCAGGCTGGCGCGCGTGTCGGACAGGATGCGGACGAAATCCGCCTCGGTCAGCGCCTTCAGCTCGACCCGGATCGGCAGGCGGCCCTGCAATTCCGGCAACAGGTCGCTCGGCTTGGCGGTGTGGAAGGCGCCGCTGGCGATGAAGAGGATATGGTCCGTCTTCATCGGGCCATATTTGGTCGAAACCGTCGTGCCTTCGATCAACGGCAGCAGATCGCGCTGCACGCCTTCGCGGCTGACGCTGCCGCCGCGCACGTCGCTGACCGCGATCTTGTCGATCTCGTCCAGGAAGACGATGCCATTGGCCTCGGCATCCTTCAGCGCGACGCGGTTCACATCGTCCATGTCGAGGCGCTTGTCGCTTTCCTCCTCGACCAGTTTGGCGAGCGCTTCCTTGACCTTCAGCTTGCGCTTCTTCTTCGGCGGGCCGCCCATCGCCTTGCCGAGCATGTCGGAGAGGTTGATCATGCCGACCTGGCCGCCCATGCCGGGAATCTCGAACGGCGTGTTCGGCGTGTCGGCGACTTCGACCTCGACCTCGCGCTCGTCGAGATGGCCTTCGCGGCCCATGCGGCGGAAGCTTTCGCGCGTCGCTTCGCTCGCTTCCTTGCCGGTCAGCGCGTCGAGCAGGCGCTCCACCGCCGCTTCCTCGGCAGCATCCTTCACCGCGAGCCGGCGGCGCTCGCGCTCCAGCCGCACGGCTTCCTCGGCCAGATCGCGGGCGATCTGCTCGACGTCGCGGCCGACATAGCCGACCTCGGTGAACTTGGTCGCCTCGACCTTCACGAACGGCGCATCGGCCAATTTGGCCAGGCGGCGCGAAATCTCGGTTTTGCCGCAGCCCGTCGGCCCGATCATCAGGATGTTCTTCGGCGTCACCTCGTCGCGCAGCCCGTCCGGCAGCTGCTGCCGGCGCCAGCGATTGCGCAACGCGACCGCGACGGCGCGCTTGGCATCGTCCTGGCCGATAATGTGCGCATCCAGTGCGGCGACCACCGCCTTGGGGGTCAATGCGTCGTTGCGGGAAGAGGTGAGAGCCTTCGCGGCGAGCGTTTCTGCCATATCATCCGCTACATGTGGCGGATGACCCCGGCGTTCAAGCGCAGCGCCAGCCTGCCATGATCCGCTGGTGGTCCGCGATGATGCGGGCGATGTCGTCGGGCTGTGGCGTCGCATCCCATTCGCCGCGTTCGAACGTGCCGCCGATCAGGATGCCGTCGGCGCGGGGGAACATGTAGCCGGCCTGGCCGGTGAAGGCGTAGCGCACCTCCGGCTGCGGCAGCAGGATGGCGAGTTGGCCGCGGACCGGCACCAGCGCATCGTCGCCGAACAGATCGCGCGCGCCCAGGCCGGTGCAGTTGAAGACGAGGCTTTCGGGCAGAGCGGCGATGTCGGCGGGGGTCGCGAAGGAGCGGATGCGGATCGCGCCGCCCGAGCCTTCCACGTCGCGGGTGAGCTGGCGCAGGAAGCGGCCGGTTTCGACATACATGGTCTCGAACCGGAAGATGCGGTCGCGGGCGAAGGAATGCTCTGTCGGCCCCAGGATGCGGCCGCCCGGATGATAAGCGGCGAGCGGCGAGGCTTCCTCGTCGCCATCGACCTCCGCATCGACATAGGTCGGCAGCCAGCGCACGCCATAATCGTCGCCGACCATGATCTGGAAGCGCCGCCAGCTATAAGCGAGCGCGGCGGCGAACTGGACGCGCCATTCGGGCGTCACTTCGCTGTCGCGATAATGGCCGAACGGGCTCCACTGCCCGCCGGCGATGTTGGAGGTCGTGTCGGGCGGCAGCGCCTTGGTGTAGATGGTGACCGGAAAGCCGGCCTCCTGCACCAGCCGCGCGGTGGTGAGCCCCATGATCCCAGCGCCGATCACCGCGACCGGCCCTTGATGGCCGCGCAGGCCGATGTCGGCGGCCAGCCGTGACGTGCCCCAGCTCAAGGTGATGCCCGCGCCGCCATGGCCATAATTGTGGACGATCCGCTTGGCGTCCAATGGCTCCTCGCGGACGACGAAACCGGCGGCGCGATAGGGGCGCAGGCCCGCTACGGCGCGGATCAGGCGGGAGGGGCGGACATCGACCTTGGGCAGGCAGATGCCGGCGGGCGCGGGGGTGATCGCGACCCGATCCGGCCGCGCCGCGCAGGCGGGCAAAGCGAGCGTCGCCGCTGCGGTTCCAATGAAGGCGCGCCGGTCCATACGCCCCCGTAACCATTCCCGTCATTCCCGCGAAAGCCGGAATCGCGCTCATTCAGCCAAACCGACCCGCGCTTTCGCCGGGATGACGGAAAAGAGCGTCAGGCTGCGGCGTTCTCGACCACTTCGACCGTCAGCTGGTCGTTCGTATAGACGCAGATGTCGGCCGCGATCTTCATCGCCTTGCGCGCGATCGTCTCGGCTTCGTCCTCATAGTCGAAGATCGCGGTGGCGGCGGCGAGCGCGAAATTCCCGCCCGAGCCGATCGCCGCGACGCCGGCCGCGGGCTCCAGCACGTCGCCATTGCCGGTCAGGATGAGCGTCACGTCCTTGTCGGCGACGATCATCATCGCCTCGAGGTTGCGCAGATATTTGTCGGTCCGCCAGTCCTTGGCCAGTTCGACCGCGGCCCGCATCAATTGGCCATGATGCTGCTCCAGCTTGCGCTCCAGTCGCTCGAACAAGGTGAAGGCATCGGCGGTCGCGCCGGCGAAGCCCGCAATTACCTTGCCGTCCGCACCCAGCCGGCGGACCTTGCGCGCGTTCGGCTTGATCACCGTCGACTGCAGCGAGACCTGTCCGTCGCCCGCAATCACCGCTTTGCCATTCTTGCGCACGCCGATGATCGTCGTGCCGTGCCAGCTTTCCATTGGACCCTATCTCCCGGTTTCGCATTCTACGTAGGTGAGGACCGGCCTGCTTTCCAATGACACTCGCGTGTGGCGCGGCTAAGGTCCCGATAGTGACGGATTTTCTCCTCGCTTTGGTGCTGGTCGGGCTCGCCGCTTTCTTCGCGGTGGCGATGCGCTTGCAGGTCGGCCTGCGGCGGCTCGAGGAAAGGCTGGATGCGGCCGGGATCGCCCGCCCGCGCAGGGCAGGCGAGACGGAGGGCGCCGAACCCGCGCCGGAGCCCGCCTCTTTCGCCAATTTCTTCGAAAATCTGGTCGGCGGGCGGCTGCTCATCTGGGTCGGCGGCGCGGCCTTGTTCGTCGCGGCGATTTTCCTGATCAATTATTCGATCGAAATCGGCCTGATCACGCCGGAAATGCGGATGATCGCGGCGGCTTTGTTCGGCTTCGCCTTGCTGGCCGGCGGCGAACTGGCGCTGCGTTCGCCCGCGCTCGGCGGCGATGTGCGGGTGTCGCAAGCCCTCGTCGGGGCCGGCCTCGCCACCCTCTACGCCACCACCTACGGCTCTTACTGGCTCTATGGCTTCTTCGGGATCAACACCGCGTCGCTGCTGATGCTGGCGATCACGGTCGCGGCGCTGGGCCTGTCCTTCCGGCACGGCGTCGGCACGGCGGCGCTCGGCCTGATCGGCGGCTTCCTGACCCCGGCGCTGGTCGGCGAACCCGACACCGGCGCCCTGGCCCTGCTCGCTTATCTTGCACTGCTGAACATCGCCGTCTTCTACATTGCCTGGCGGCGCGGCTGGGGCTGGCTGGCGGGCGTCGCGGTGCTGGCGAGCCTCGCCTGGACCGCTTATTTCGTCTTTCAGCCCGATCCGGGCGACGCGATCGCAGCCGGCTGGTTCGCCGTCGGCCTCGGCATCATCGCCGGGCTGCTGCGGCCGGCGGGCACTTCGCTCACCTGGATCCAGCCCGTCGGCATCGCCGCCACCATCGTGATGATCCTCACCGCGCGCGACGATGTCGAAACCTGGGGCTGGCTCGCTTATGCCGCCATTGCCGTCGGCGCGATCGCGATCACGCGCCTCAAGCAACATGTCCCGGCCTTGCCTTTCTATGTGCTGGTGCTGGGCGTCCTGCTGATCCCCGTCCGAATCCTGATCCACGACGAGACGGGTGTCGCCTCGGCGGCGGCGGGCATGATCCTGCTGTTCGGTCTCGGCAGCCTGATCATCGCGATCGAATGGAAGAGCGGCTTGTGGGCAGCCTTGTCGGCGGTCGGTTTCACCGGGCCGGCTTTGGTGCTGCGCTGGACCTACCCCGACCTGATGACGGCGACGAACTGGGGCGTGCTGTTGGCCCTCATCTCGGCCGGTCCGGTCGCCTTGGTGTTCATCCGCCGGCGGCAGACGCGCGACGGCCTTGCGCTCGATTTCCTCGCCTTGCTGCCGGCGCTCACCGCCGCCTTGCTGCTCGCCTTCGCCGCGGCCGATCTCATCCCGTCCGATGCGCTGTCGATCGCCTGGCTGGTGCTGGCAATGCTGATGGTCGGCGCCGGCATGGCGCTGCACAATCTGGCCTTCCGCTTCGCTGGCCTGGCCTTCCTGACCGTCACCGTGATCAAGATGTTCGTGATCGACGCCTTCGACCTGGAAGGCGTGGTGCAGATCCTGTCCTTCGCCAGCGGTGGCGCGGCCCTGATCCTGCTCGGCTGGCTCTACGGCAAATTGCTGCGCGGCGAGCGGCGTGACGATGAAAAGGAAAAGATGGTCGGAGCGACAGGATTCGAACCTGCGACCCCCACACCCCCAGTGTGATGCGCTACCAGGCTGCGCTACGCTCCGACCGAAGCGGCGCATCTAGGGCCGCCTTTCCGGGAAGGCAAGGCAAGCGCTTGACGAAGTCTGCGCGCCGCCAATAGTTGCATATTGCAACCAAGCGGAGCGCGGTCATGGCGGACGACATCCAATTCGGGCTCGCGTCGCGCGACTTGTTCGAGACTCTGAGCGGCATCGAATTGCTCCGCGCGATGGTGCGGCAGGAGGTTCCCGCGCCGCCAATCTCCAAGGCGATGGGCATTTTGCTGACCGAGATCGAGCCGGGGCGGGTGGTGTTCGAAGGGCGGCCGGGGCCGCACCTGTTCAACCCGCTCGGCTCCATTCACGGCGGCTTCGCTCTGACCCTGATCGACAGCGCCGCCGGCTGCGCGGTGCACACCGAACTGGACGCTGGAATCGGCTATACGACGGTGGAGACCAAGGCGAATTTCGTTCGGCCGGTGCCGTCCGAAGGCATTGTCCGCTGCGAGGGCAGGGTGGTCAGCCGCGGCCGCCAGATCGCCACTGCCGAGGCCTTCCTGCGCGACGAGCGCGGCAAATTGCTCTCCCACGGCACCTCGACCCTGATCATTCTCGGCAAGCGCTGAGGCGCTTCGCTCTTCAGCCCATCAGGGTCTTGATGAAGCGGCCCTGAAAGGCGTCCACCGTCAACAGCGGGATGTCGGCGCCGGCGAGGATGTGCACCAGCGGGCCGAGCTCGGCCAGATGTGCGTCGAGCGCCGCTAAGTCGCGCCAGGACTGAATGACGTGCAGCAGGTTCGGGTCGCCCATGTCGGCGGCGTAAGCGAAGGACAGGCAGCCGTCGCGCTGCCGCACCTGGGCGATCCAGGCGTTGAGCGGTGCACGGAGGCGTTCCAGCTCGCCATCTCCCAGGCGCGCCTCGCCCTTGACGATGATCATGCGTCAGTCTCCCACAGTGACTGGCCACGCACTCGACCCCGGCACCGATCGGCAAACCAATGGTGAATCGGGATCGCGGCCATAGAAACAGACCGGGATTTTCGGGGCAAGCTGAATCGGCCTGTCGCGATTTGGCACCGGCCTCTCCTTGCCTTGGCAAGCGGCGCACCCCATGATAACCGCACCGCTTTCCGGGGCGAGCGCCATTTCGCGCGCATGCCCCCTCCTTCCCGCAAGTAGGACACGATGTTCATAACGCCCGCTTACGCCGCCGACGCCGGTGCTGCTGCCTCTGGCGGCTCCTTCTTCTTCACCGGCATCGCGCCGATGTTGATCATCTTCGTGATCTTCTATTTCCTGCTGATCCGTCCGCAGCAGAAGCGCATGAAGACGCACCAGGCAATGCTCGCGGCGGTGAAGCGCGGCGACACGGTCGTCACCTCCGGCGGACTGATCGGCAAGGTGACCAAGGTCGACGAGACCGAGGTCGAGGTCGAGCTGGCCCCGAACGTGCGCGTGAAGGTGGTCAAGGGCATGCTCGCCGAGGTCCGCCAAGGCGGCGCCAAGCCCGCAAACGACTGATCGGCCGATGCTGCACTTCTCCCGTCTGCAGGTCTGGCTGATCACCGCGGTCTGCATGTTCGGCGTGCTGCTCGGCATGCCCACCCTGCTCGGGCCGAACGTGACCGCGAATTGGCCGAACTGGGCGAAGCCGCACATCGTCATGGGTCTCGATCTCGCCGGCGGCAGTCAGTTGCTGCTCGAGGCGGATACGAGTTCGCTCGCGCGCCAGCGCCTCGATACGATCGAGGAACTGGTGCAGGTCGAGATGCGGCGGGGCAATATCGAGATCGCCGACGTCTCGACCGCCGAAAACCAGCTGTCCTTTACCGTCAGGAACCCCGACCAGATCGATGCAGCGCTGCAGATCGCCCGCACCCAATCGGGCGCGGGCACGGTCGGTGTGGCGGCACAATGGGACGTTTCCCGGCCGGAGCCGAACCGGATCGTGATGCGGCCGACCGCCGCGGGTCAGGCCGAGGCGGTGGACAATGCGATGGCCGCCGCCCGCGACGTTATCGACCGGCGCATCAACGCGCTGGGCACGCTCGAGCCGACCATCGTCCGCGAAGGCGCGGACCGTGTTCTGGTCCAGGTTCCGGGCGTGCAGGATCCCGAAGAGATCAAGCGGATCATCGGCAAGACCGCCCGCCTCGAATTCAAGGCGGTTCCGGACGAACAGCCCTCCCCCGAAGTGCTCGCGTCGGGCCGCGCGCCTCCTGGTCTGCAGATCCTGCCGACCGCCGAGGGCGGCCGCATCGCGGTGCAGCGCCGCGCGATCATCAGCGGCGACCAGATCGTCCAGGCCCGGCAAAGCTTCAATCAGGAAGGCCAGCCCGACGTCTCGATCACCTTCGATTCGAATGGCGGCACCCGCTTCGCCAAGCATACTCGCGAGAATGTCCGCAAATTGTTCGCCATCGTGCTCGACGGCACCGTGCTGTCGGCACCGGTGATCAACGAGCCGATCCTGGGCGGGCAGGCGAGCATCGCCGGCAACTTCACCGTGGAGAGCGCCAACGAACTGGCCATCTCGCTGCGTTCGGGCCGTCTTCCGGTCGAGCTGAAGGTGGTCGACGAGCGCACCGTCAGCCCTGAGCTCGGCGCCGATTCGATTCAAATGGGCATCATCGCCACCATCATCGGCGCGGCCCTGGTCGTCGCCTTCATGCTCCTCACCTATGGCGGCTTCGGCATCTTCGCGGTCGGCGCCCTGGTGCTGAACGTGCTTCTGATCCTAGGCTGGATGGCCCTGTTCAACGCCACCCTCACGCTGCCGGGCATTGCCGGCTTCGTGCTGACGATCGGCGCGGCAGTGGACGCAAACATCATCATCCAGGAGCGGATCCGCGAGGAATTGCGGCGCGGCCGGTCGGTGCTCGATTCGATCGACACGGGCTGGAAGGAAGCGAGCACCGCGATTCTGGACGCGAACATCACCAACGCCATTGCCGGCGCCCTGATGTTCCAGTTCGGCTCCGGCCCGGTCCGCGGCTTCGCGGTCGTGCTGGTGATCGGCATCATCACCTCCGCCTTCACCGCGATCACCGTCGCGCGTCTGTGGGTGTCCATCTGGGTGCGCCGTCAGCGTCCCAAGTCGCTGGTACTGTAAGGAACGATCATGCGGCTGCTGAAGCTCGTCCCCGACAACACGAATATCGATTTTCTCCGCTGGAAGAATTTCGCGATCATCTTCTCGGTGTTGATGATCGGTGCATCGATCTTCTTCATCACCACGCGCGGGCTGAACCTGGGCGTCGACTTTGTCGGCGGCCGGAGCATCCGCGCGACCTTCCAGGAGCCGCCGCAGCTCGACGAACTGCGCAGCCGGATCGGCGCGCTCGACGTCGGCGAGCCGGTGATCCAGCAATCCGGATCGGAGCGGGACATTTCGATCCGCATCCCGCTGCCGGATGACGCGACCGAGGAATCGGCCAACGCCGCCGCGACCGCGGTGCGCAACGACATCACCACCAATTATCCCGGCTCCCGGATCGAATCAGTCGAGACCGTGTCAGGCAAGGTTTCGAACGAACTGGCCTGGGACGGCGGTCTCGCGCTGCTGCTCGCGATGCTGGGCATTTCAGCCTACATCTGGATACGGTTCGAATGGCAGTTCGGGGTCGGCGCGCTGGTCAGCCTCGTCCACGATCTTACCATCGTCACCGGCTTCTACGCGGCAACACAGATCGAATTCAGTCTGAATGCGGTCGCGGCGCTGCTCACCCTGATCGGCTTCTCGCTGAACGACACGGTCGTCGTCTATGATCGCATCCGCGAGAATCTGCGAAAATACCGCAAGATGGAGATCGAGCCCCTGCTCAATCTCTCCGTCAACGAGACGCTTGCGCGCACGATCAACACCAACACCTCGGTGATGCTCGCCATCCTGGCTTTGCTGATCTTTGGCCCGGACGTGATCTACGATCTGACCATCGGCATTTTCGCCGGCGTGATCATCGGCACCTATTCGTCGGTCTACGTGGCCCGCTTCCTGCTGGTGCCGTTGGGCGTGAACAGCGACAGCTTCGTGCCGAAGACGAATGTCGGCAACGCCGAACGCGTGGCGACGCGCAAGGCCGAGGATGGCGCCCAGGTTTGACCCCAAAGAAGGCGCCGGGCCGATGGTCCGGGGCTTCACCGCCAACGGTCGCTTCCGGCTGGAGGAAGGCGATCATGCGGCGGTATTGCTGACGCCCGAGCGCGCCTTCGCCTGGGACGCGCCGGCGCTCGCCGATTTGACGCCCGAACATCTCGTCGACGCGCTCGCGCTCGACCGGCCGCCGGAATTCCTCTTGCTCGGCACCGGCCCGTCCTTGGTCCGCCCGCCGCTCGCCTTCGTTCGGGCGATGGAAGGGCAGGGGATCGGCGTCGAAGCGATGGACAGCCGCGCTGCCGCCCGCACCTGGGCCGTGCTGCGCGCCGAGGAACGCTGGATCGCGGCGGCCCTGCTGCCGCTCTAGCCGATCAGCCCGGCGAGATGCGCATGCAGCTCGCTGGCATTGCGCTCCCAACTGAACCGCGCGGCCGCCTGCCGAACCATTTCCGGCGGGGGCGGGTCTGCCAGCATGTCCCGCACTGCGGCCGCCAGCGCCGACGCGTCGCGCGCCACGATCCGACCCGCTTCCGGCCGGTCGATCACGTCCCGCGCCCCGCCGGCGTCGCAGGTCACCACCGGCGTGCCGCAGGCGAGCGCCTCGACCCAGACGTTGGCGATCCCTTCCGCCCGCGTCGGCAGCAGCATCACGTTCGCCGCGCCGAGCAGATGCGCCACCTGTTCGGGCGCTTGCGAGCCCAGGAAACGGACACGGCCGCCCAACGCTTCTGCCTGCCGCTCCAGCGCCCCGCGATCCGGCCCGTCGCCGACGATCAGCAGGGTGGCGTCCGGCAGCAGCTTCAGCGCGTCGATCGCGAAAGCCTGGCCCTTGCGCTCGATCAGCCCCCCGACCGTAACCAGCAATGGCCCGCCGACGCCAAGCGCCGCCTTCGCCGCCGCGCGGTCGATTGGCTTGTAGGCGTCGAGATCGACGCCGGTATGATGGACCCGGATCTTCTCGCCCGGCATGCCGCGCGCGATCATCTCGTCTTTCAGCGACTGGCTCACCGCGAGCAGCCCGTCCGCCGCCTCTGCGGCCGCGCGCACCTGCTCGCCGATCCCGGGCACATCGCCCCAATGATAGATGTCGCTCCCCCGCGCCTTGATCGAGAAGGGCACACCAAGCGCCCGCGCGAGGTGCATCGCCGCGACCCCGTCGGGCCAGAAGAACTCCGCGTCGATCACGTCGAACGGAAAGTCCCGGCGGAGATCGATCAGCAGGGGCAATAATGCACGCGCCAGCGATCGCCCCGCGCCGCGATTGAACTTCGGCCACACCCGGAAGCGCGGGCGCAGGACGTTCAGCCCGTTCCAGGCCTCCCGTTCCGGCAATGCGGCCAGCGGCCGGTAATGCGGGTGCAGCGACAGTGGCCAGACCGGCAATCCCACCGGCGCGACGACGCGCACCTCCACGCCTTCCCGCTCCGCCAGCCCAAGCGTCTGCCGCTCGACGAACAGCCCAAGCCGCGGCTGATGCGCGTTGGGAAAAAGGGTGGAGAGGGTCAGGACGCGGAGCACGATCTGCGCCTACCAGACCCGCCTTAATAGCGCCCTACAGGCTCATCGGCGTCGGCGCCGGTCTGGCACTAATGTCGTGCCGTTCCACACGAGGCGCAGTTCGCAGGAGCGCATCCGGCAATGTTGCTGGGTCTGGCCGAGCACCTCACCGGCTTCGAACGGCATGGCGTTGAAGGCCCGGCCACTCCACGCGAGCCGGAAGCGGCCGCGCGGCTGGGACACGACCAGCCAGTTCATGCAATTCTGCCGCGTGCAGTAGGCATTTTCCATGAAGCCGCCGCCGGCGTCGCGCTGGCCCGGGCGGTAGCAATAGAAGCCCTGGGCGCTCAGGAAATAATCGGGAATCCCGTCGCGGCTGGCATCCATGCTGAAAATGGCGTCGGGGACAAATTCGGGATCGCCGCCGGTCGTCGTGCACGATTGGCGCATTTCGTCCATGATCGCGCGCAGCGGCGCGGGATAATCGTGGAAGTCGCGCTGTTCGGCCGCGGCCGGGGCCGCCGCAGTGCCGGCCAATAGGATCGTCGCCAAAGTCCGCTTCATGCCTGCCCTCCTGAAAGCGAGGGGAGGCTAGCGCACTACGCAAGTACCGCCAATGCCGGGGTAGGCCTGCGCTGTGGCAGGCTTCGGTTCAGGCGACCTGCGCCTGCTGATCCTCCTCCGGATCGCGCAGCACGTAGCCGCGGCCCCAGACGGTCTCGATGTAATTCTCGCCCTGGCAGGCCAGGCTGAGCTTCTTGCGAAGCTTGCAGATGAAGACGTCGATGATCTTCAGTTCCGGCTCGTCCATCCCGCCATAAAGGTGGTTGAGGAACATTTCCTTGGTGAGCGTCGTGCCCTTGCGGAGCGAAAGCAGCTCCAGCATCGCATATTCCTTGCCGGTCAGGTGGACCCGGCTGCCGTCGACCTCGACCGTCTTCGCATCGAGGTTCACGGCCAGCTTGCCGGTGCGGATCACCGACTGGCTGTGTCCCTTCGAGCGGCGGACGATGGCATGGATGCGCGCGACCAGCTCGTCGCGGTGGAATGGCTTGGTGACATAATCGTCGGCGCCGAAGCCGAAGGAGCGAACCTTGGAGTCCATCTCGGCCTGGCCAGACAGGATCAGCACCGGGGTCGCGACCTTGGCGGTGCGCAGCTTCTTCAGCACGTCGTAGCCGTGCATGTCCGGCAGGTTCAGGTCCAGGCAGATGATGTCGTAATCATACAGCTTGCCGAGGTCCAAACCCTCTTCGCCCAGATCGGTGGTATAGACGTTGAAGCCTTCGTTGGTCAGCATCAGCTCGATGGCCTTGGCCGTCGTCGGCTCGTCCTCGATCAGTAGCACTCGCATCGAATTGCCCCTTCCACGTCGCCGCCATGCCTCTCCAGGCGCGGTTCGCCGAAAAATTAACTATGCTGGAAATGAAGGCAAAAGGTTAATTCGGAGTTAAGCCGGGTAAACGGGCGGGCCCCACCGGGGGGCGTTAACGATTTGCCCCGGCCTGTTGCCGCGAAGACTCACAAATGCGAAGGCCGCGGCATGCTTACCGACCGTGTCCTCTTCATCGATGGCGAAGCGATCGTCATCGACAAGCCGTCCGGGCTCGCGGTCGATCCGCCGCGCGATGGCTCGCCGAGCCTTGGCGATCAGCTCGACGATCTGCGCTTCGGCTTCCGGCGCCTGCCGCTGCCGGTGCACCGGCTCGATCGCGACACGTCGGGCTGCCTGCTGCTCGCCCGCAATCCGAAGGCGCACAAGCGTTTCGGCGCGGCGTTCGAGGCGGGAATGGTGCGCAAGACCTATCTCGCCGTGCTCGACGGCGTGCCGGCCGAGCGGGAAGGCCGGATCGAACTCGCTCTGGGCAAGACCAGCAGCAAGGAAGCGGGCTGGCGGATGGTGCCGGACGAGGCGGGCAAGCGCGCCGTGACCGACTGGCGCGTGATTGCCGAGGCGAACGGCCGCGCGCTCGTGCGCTTCGCGCCGGAGACCGGCCGCACCCACCAATTGCGCGTCCACGCCGCCTCCGGCATCGGCGTGCCGATCCTGGGCGATCCGGTTTACGGCAAGGTGGCGGGCTTCAAGATGCTGCTCCACGCCGCCTCGCTCGGCCTGGACCGCGAGGGCAAGGAGCCGATCGCCGCGACCGCGCCCTTGCCGATCGGCTTCGCCAATGCCGGCTTTGTCGATCTGGACCTCGGCGATGCCCTATGAGCTGCCCGAAGCCGCGCTGAGCGAGACCTTCCTGGCCTCGACCGGGCCGGGCGGGCAGAACGTCAACAAGGTCGCAACCGCCTGCCAGCTCAGGTGCGACATCTTCGCGCTGCGCCTCGCCCCCGACGTCTACCAGCGGCTGAAAGTCCTCGCCGGCTCAAAGCTCACCAATGATGGCGAGATCGTCATCACCGCCCGCAGCCACCGCACCCAGGAAGCCAACCGCGCCGAAGCCCGCGAGCGGCTGATCGCGATGATCGAAGCGGCCTCGGTGCGGCAGGCCAAGCGCCGGCCGACCAAGCCGAGCAAGGCGGCCAAGGCCAGGCGCGCCGATGAGAAGAAGGGCCGCAGCGCCGTCAAGCAGGCGCGGGGAAAGGTTAAACTGGATTAGCCGGCAATGGTGTTCCCGGCGCCTCCATGTCCCCATCTGTTGTTGTCTCGGCGCCGATCACTTTCCCACTTGCCTGCTTTTTTCCGCCGGTTAGTTTCCCGCTTGTCGATATTCTGTCGACATGGGGGTTTTCACATGAAGAAGGTAATTCTTGCCTGCGCCATCATTGCGTCCGGCGCAGGTCTTGGCGGTTGCGCCACCGTTCTCAACGGCGTTCATCAGGGGGTGGCGTTCAATTCGGATCCGGAGGGCGCGACCATTCGGATCTCGCAAGGCGGCACTTGTGTCACGCCCTGCCGCATCGAGATGCGCCGCGCGCATGATTCCATGGCGACTTACGAGCTTGCTGGCTACGAGCCCGCGCATCTCTACATCCAGAGCAAGCTCGGCGGCGCGGTTGCCGGCAATCTGATCGCCGGCGGCCTGATCGGCGGCATCGTCGACGGTGCCAATGGCGCGTCGAACCGGCTGACTCCGTCGCCGGCTTACATCCGGCTGGCGCCGATCGGCTCGGGTCGCGAGGCCGAACTGCTCGACGGCGAAGGCCGGGTGATCAGCACGGTCAGCGCCTACAATGCGTCGGTGGAAGCCGACGTGATGCGCGGCCTGCGCAATCAGGGTCTCGCACCCGCGGGCGCGGGCGGCTCTCAGCGCTAGAAGCGCGGTCGCTTATCGAACGGGAAGGGCGGTCCTTCGGGGCCGCCCTTTCTTTTTGTCACATGTGCAGCTGTCGCCCGTACGCCGCGAGCACGCTCTCGTGCATCATTTCGCTTAGCGTCGGGTGCGGGAAGACCGTTTCCATCAGCTCCGCTTCGGTCGTCTCCAGCGTCTTGCCGATGGCATAGCCCTGGATCAGCTCGGTCACTTCCGCGCCGATCATGTGCGCGCCGAGCAATTCCCCGGTCTTCGCGTCGAACACGGTCTTGATGAAGCCTTCCGCCTCGCCGAGCGCGATCGCCTTGCCGTTGCCGATGAAGGGGAAGGTGCCGGCCTTCACCTCGTAACCCGCTTCCTTGGCCTTCGCCTCGGTCAGGCCGACGCTGGCGATCTGCGGGTGGCAATAGGTGCAGCCGGGGATGTTCAGCGGGTCCATGGCATGCGGATGCTTGCCCGAAATCGCCTCGGCCGCGATCACGCCCTCGTGGCTGGCCTTGTGCGCGAGCCAGGGCGGGGCGGTGACGTCGCCAATCGCATAGAGGCCGTCGACATTGGTCTTGCAGGTTCCGTCGGTGACGATGTGGCCGCGGTTCGTCTCGACGCCCAGCGCCTCCAGCCCGATATTCTCGGTGTTCGGCACGATGCCGATGGCAACGATGACGTGGCTGTAATCGCCGGTCACGACCTTGCCGTCCTTGCCTTTGATCGACGCCTTCACGCCGGACGCACTCGTCTCGATCTTCTCGACCCCGGCGCCGGTCATGATCGTCATGCCCTGCTTCTTCAGCGCTTTCTCGAGGAAGGCGGAGACGTCGGCATCCTCGACCGGCACGATCCGGTCGAGCATTTCCACCACCGTCACCTCGGCGCCCATGTCGTTGTAGAAGCTGGCAAACTCGATGCCGATCGCGCCGGAGCCGATGACCAGCAATTTGGTCGGCATCTCCGGCGGCACCATGGCGTGGCGATAGGTCCAGATGCGCTTGCCGTCCGCCTTGGCGAAGGGCAGGTCGCGCGCCCGCGCGCCGGTGGCGACGATGATGTTCTTGGCCGAAAGCTCGGTCGCCTTGCCGTCGGCGGCGGTGACGCTGAGCTTGCCCTTCCCGAGCAATTTGCCGTCGCCCATGTGAACGGCGATCTTGTTCTTCTTCATCAGGTGCGTGACGCCCTGATTGAGCTGCTTGGCGACGCCGCGCGAGCGCTTCACCACCGCATCGATGTCCGCGCTGATCTTCTCCGCGGCGAGGCCGTAATCCTTGGCGTGCTGCATATAGTGGTAGATTTCGGCCGAGCGCAGCAGAGCCTTGGTCGGGATGCAGCCCCAGTTGAGGCAGATGCCCCCCAGATTCTCCCGCTCCACAATCGCGGTCTTCAGCCCCAGCTGCGCTGCGCGGATCGCCGCAACATAGCCGCCAGGCCCGGAGCCGAGGACGATAAGGTCGTATTGGTCAGCCACTCAGTGTCTCCGAATTTTGATAATGGCGTCGGTGCAGAAACCACCACAGAAGCCCTGTAAGCCCGCCAGGAATGGAGCCGAGCATTCCGACAATCAGCTCTCCGGTCAGGTCATTCTTTGCGACGCTTCCCATGAAGAGCCAGGCTCCGCCAGCCCCGAGGGCTGCTCCGGCGAGTGTATAGATGTAGCCGCTCTCAAGCCTGTTCCGGGTCAGGAGCAATGTAAGGGGCAACCCGATGATCATCGCGGGCAAGAGGCAGGCAAGCGTCATCGCAAACCAGATCGCGGCCAGAAAGAGCAAAGCCTCTTGTCCGCCGATTGCATCGTGTGGCGGAGCCGCCGCAACTTGCCACGCGGTAAAGCCAATCGCGGTCAGAAAGCAGGCGAGCGCAACCGCGCGGCACACCGCCCATCCGTCGCCGCGTTGCAGCGGTCCCGGGTGGTCGAGATAGCTCACCGCTTCGCTCCCGCCGCATTCATCTCAAACGCTCACCCCGCAATCACCTCGATGTCCGTGGACCGCACCCAGCCGCTCTTGCACGGGCCCGCATAAGCCACGCCGCCATTGCCGGCCGACGCGCCGTCGAGGCCGCAGCCGCCGAGCTCGTCACCGGGCGGGGGATAGACGATCGCGTACCAGCCTGCTTGCGGATCGTTGCGCCTGTCCTGGTCGCAGATCGCGACGTTGACGACGCGGTTGATCCGGTCGGTATCGCCCGCCGCCGGGTTCGGCGCGGCGCGGACGGTGACGGCGCGCGTGCCGTTCACGCGGCCGGTGGACGGGCATTTGTCGAGTTCCGCATCCACGCCGACCATCACCGGGCGCGGCGAGATCGCGCTGCCGCCCGCCGCCAGATTGGCCGCGGCGCTGCTATTGGCGGGCCCCGCTGCGGGCGCGGCGGCACTATTGGCCGGAGCCACCGCATTTGCGGCCGCATTGCCGGTCGCCTTGTCGCCGCCACAGGCAGCAAGCGCGGCGAGGGCGGTCAGGCCGATGGTGATACGCATCTTCATGTCTTTACCCATCGTACAAAAAGCGAGGCGCGCCACTCACTGTTCCGCGGCGCGCCCGCTTCATTATCCCGCCGTCACCTCGACATTCGCCTCGGCGACCCAGCCGCTGCGGCAGGGGCCGTCATAATTTTTCGGTCCCGGCAGGTTGGCGCCGGTGCCGCAATCATGTTCCGGATCGCCTTCGCCCTTCCAGACGATACCGACCCAGCCGTCGGTCCGCTCGCAAATTTCGACGATCAGGCCGGTCTCGCCTTCGTCATTCTGCCGCGCGCCCGCATCCGGCGCCTCGCGGATGGCGATCGCGCCGGTGCCGGTCAGGCGGGCGTTGGTGTGGCAGGCGTCCATGCCTTGCGCGCCATCCACGCCGAAGCGGACCGGGCGGGCAGCGATTGCACTTGCCGGGGCGGAAGCATTTTGCGCGGCGACATTATTGGCCGGGGCCGTGGCATTGGCGGTCGCCGCATTCGTGGCGCTGTTGGCGCTGGTGTTCGCGGCCTTGTTGCCGCCACAGGCCGCCAGCAGCGCAAGCGCGCTCAATCCGATCGCAATCCGCATTCCCGTCTCTCCCCCTGGATCAGGCGATCATCCCCAGCGGATTTTCGACCAGTTCCTTGAACGTCTTCATCAGCCGCGCGCCATCGGCGCCGTCGATGGCGCGATGGTCGAAGCTGCCGGTGGCGCTCATGATCGTCGCGATCTGCAGCGCGTCGTCGATCACGTAGGGGCGCTTCTCGCCCGCGCCGATCGCCATGATCATGGCCTGCGGCGGATTGATCACCGCGTCGAACTGCTTGATCCCGAACATGCCCATGTTCGAAATGGAGGCGGTACCGCCCTGATATTCGTGCGGCTGGAGCTTGCCTTCCTTCGCCCGCCCGGCGAGCTCGGCCATCTCCTTGCTGATCGCGCTCATCGCCTTGTTGCCCGCATCCACGATGATCGGCGTGATCAGGCCCCCCGGGATCGACACCGCGACGGAAATGTCGGCGCGGCTGTACTGGATCAGATTGTCGGCCGTGAAGCTGACATTGCATTCCGGCACTTCGGTCAGCGCCACGGCGAGCGCCTTGATCAGCATGTCGTTGACGCTGAGTTTGACGCCGCGCGCGGACAGGCCGGCATTCAGCTCGCCGCGCAGCTTCAGCAAAGCATCGAGGCGGATGTCGACCGTCAGATAGATGTGCGGGATCGTCTGCTTCGCCTCGGTCAGGCGGCGCGCAATGGTCTTGCGCATGTTGGAAAGCTTGATCGCCTCGTGCGGCGTTTCCGAGGTGAAGGCGCCGGCCGGTGCCGCGGCGGGAGCCGGGGCTGGGGCTGAGGCGGGCGCAGCGGCAGCCTGCGGCGCGGCGGCGCGCGGCTTGCCCGCGGCGGCGTCGAGATCGCCCTTCACGATCCGGCCACCCGGACCGGAACCGGCGACGCCGGAAAGATCAATGCCCTGCTGCTCGGCGAGACGGCGGGCGAGGGGCGAGGCCTTCACCCGGTCGCCGCCCGACGCTGCTGCGGGCGCAGGAGCAGGGGCGGGCGCGGGTGCGGCCGGCGTGGGCGCGGCAGTTTCCCCGGCATCCTGCTTCGGCGGAGCGGGCTGCGCGGCGGCTTCCGCCTTCGCCGGCGCAGCGGAAGCGGCGGACGCATCCTCCCCTTCCGCGGCGATAATCGCAATCACGGTGCCGACCTTCACGCCGTCCGTGCCCTCTGCGACCAGGATCTTGGCGATCACGCCTTCGTCGATCGCCTCGAACTCCATCGTCGCCTTGTCGGTCTCGATCTCCGCGATGACATCGCCGGAGGCGACCGTGTCGCCTTCCTGCTTCAGCCACTTGGCGAGCGTGCCCTCCTCCATCGTCGGCGAGAGTGCGGGCATCTTGAGTTCGATCGGCATCCGAAAATCGCCTTTCTGGGCAACGAGGGGTTGCGGCGATCCTTCCCGCAGCGGGCCGGGAGGGTCAAGCCTGTCCTGAGCCGGTCGAAGGAAGCGGCTTGCTTGCCAGCGTCTTCTCCCTCACCCTTCACGCCGGGCAACAGGGATAATCACCATGCGGACTTATCTCGTCGTCATGGACGAAACGCAGGAAGCGGAAGTCGCTCTGCTCTACGCCGCGCGCCGCGCTGCCGGAACTGGGGGCACGGTGGAGATCCTGGCCATCATTCCGCCGCTGGAGGTGGTCGAATGGGGCGGCGTCCAGGCGGCGATGGAGGAGGAAGCGCGGCTGCGCGCCGAAGCCCGCGTGGTCGCGGCCTCGGGCGAGATGATGGAGGAATCCGGCATTCGCCCGTCAATCACCGTGAAACAGGGTACGCCGGTGCGCGCCCTGAGTGATTTCCTGAAGGAACGGCAGGACATTTCCGTGCTGGTGCTGGCCGCGGCCAGCGACGGCGCACCGGGGCCGCTGATCGCCCATTTCGGCGGCGCGGCGGCCGGCGGGCTGCCCTGTCCGCTGGTGATCGTGCCGGGCAAGCTGGACCGCGAAACGCTGGACCGGCTGACAGCCTGAACCTTCAAACCGTCATTGCGGCGCTGAAAGCGACGAAGCAATCCAGAACGAGCGTTCTGGATTGCTTCGCTTAGCCTGTGTTCGGGCTTACCCCCGCTCCCCCCGCGGCAGGTAGACGCGCGGCGCGGGCGCCGGCGCGCGCGGGCGCGGGGCCGGGCGGCGGAC
>JAFAEG010000034.1 GCA_023424095.1 Pseudomonadota bacterium
GTCGGATGGCGGCCGCGGTCTCCGCCGCCATAGCCGCCGCCGCCGCCACCGTAGCCGCCACCGCCGCCGCCGTAGCCGCCGCGATCGCCGCCGCCGAAGCCGCCGCCGCCGTAATTGTCGTCACCAAACGAATCGCGCTTGTCTCTGCCGCGCCCGCCGCGATCACCGCGACGCCCTTTATCAAAACTCATGTGCCTTAAGTACTTCCCGGCGCCCTGACCCCTGTTCGAGACCGCCGAGCAGGGCTGTTACGCACGCGCGGTCAGAGAGCCCGGCCGAGGGCACTCTGCCGAGTCGTTTAGCGCAAAACGTCAACGGCGGCGAGAGGATTCGCCTTAGTTTCGACGTTTTTACGGTTGGAACTCACCATTCTGGCTCAATGCCGGGCGAACAGGCCGTGGATGGCGACCAGAATCGCGCCCAGCAAAAGGCCCGCGCAGAAGTCCAGCACCGTCGTCGTCAACCAGCCGGCAAGGCCTGCGATGGCGGGCAGGGCGTGGGCGACATTGTCCGCGATCACATGGAAGATGTGATAGGGCTCGGTCACGCCCAGCGTGTTCATGCCGGCCACGACGATGTGTCCGCCGACCCAGATCATCGCCGCGATGCCGACCACTGACAGCATTTTCATCACGATCGGCATGGCCTTCACCAGGCCCCGGCCGATCGCCTGCGTGCCCTTGTTCGGGCGCGAGGCCAGGTTGAGGCCGACATCGTCCATCTTCACGATGATGCCGACGGCGCCATAGACGATCACGGTGATGCCGATCGCGACCACCGCCAGGCTGGCGGCAAGCAGGCCGTAGGAAGGCTCGGCCACCGAAAGCGCGGCTTCCGCCAGCGCCGATTCGGAAGGCGGCTTGATCAATTCCGCCAAGGCGATCGCCATGATCTCGGCGGAGAGGATGAAATCGGTGCGGATCGCGCCCGACACCATCTTCTTCTCATGTTCGGGGTCGTTCAGCTCGGCCGCGGTCTCGGCCAGCGTCTCTTTCTTGTGGGTCAGGGCATGCCAGATTTTCTCGGCGCCCTCGTAGCACAGGTATGAGCCACCCAGCATCAGCAGCGGCGTGATCGCCTGCGGCAACAGCCATTGCAGCAGCAGTGCGATCGGCAGGATGATGACGAGCTTGTTGATCAAGCTGCCCTTGGCGATCCGCCAGATGATCGGCAGCTCGCGATTGGGCTGAAAGCCGGTGACGTAGCGCGGCGTCACCGCCGCATCGTCGATCACCACCCCGGCGGCCTTGATCCCCGCGCGGCCGGCGGCGGCGCCGATATCGTCGATTGAGGCAGCGGCCAGCTTGGCGATCGCCGCCACGTCGTCGAGCAGTGCGGCGAGGCCACCGGGCATAAAGCTGATTCCCCTATCGATTCGCCCATTCTCTGCCGGGGCGCTGCGGCGGACACAAGGGCGGCAATCATTGAGCCTGTGGCCGGTTCCGCCTAAGTCGTGCCCATGGCAATTCATTTTCACGAAGAAGACCTCCCCGCCGGTGCGCTGGGGCCCGGGCCGATCGCGGTCGATACCGAGACGATGGGGCTGCAACTGGGCCGCGACCGCTTGTGCCTGGTGCAGGTGTCGGACGGTGGCGGCGATGAACATCTGATCCGCTTTTCGCCGGGCAGCGATTATGCCGCGCCGAATTTGAAGGCGGTGCTGACCGATCCCAACCGCCTGAAGCTCTATCATTTCGCCCGTTTCGATATCGCCTCGATCCGGGCCTATCTCGGCGTGGTCGCGGCTCCGGTCTATTGCACCAAGACCGCTTCGCGGCTGATCCGGACCTACACCGACCGCCACGGCCTGAAGGAATTGGTGCGCGAATTGCTGGGCCAGGAGATTTCCAAGCAGCAGCAATCGTCGGACTGGGGCGGAGACACGTTGAGTGACGCGCAGAAGGAATATGCGGCGACCGACGTGCGTTATCTCCACGCCATGAAGGAAATTCTCGACGTCCGCCTCGCCCGCGAAGGCCGCACCGCGCTGGCGCAGGCCTGCTTCGACTTCCTGCCGCATCGCGCTTTGCTCGACCTCGCCGGCTGGGCGGAGGAGGATATTTTCGCGCATGTCTGAGCTCGCCGAGCAGGACAGAAGGGTCAAACGGCGCTGGGCGAAGCCCGGTTCGTCGCACGACAAGCTTGTGCGCCTGCTCAAATATGGCCTGCCGGTGCTGGCCGGTCTGCTGCTCGCCTTCCTCGCGCTCGTGCCGCTGGAGGAGCGCAAGGAAGTCAGCTTCCTGGTCGACAAGGCGAAGATCGAGCAGGCCGGCGAGCGGCTGAAGGTCGAGGCGGCGCAATATCGCGGCCAGGACGAAGAAGGCCGCCCGTTCGTGCTCGACGCCCGCTCGGCGATCCAGGCGAGCTCGGCCGATCCAGTCGTCGAGATCGCGGACATGCGCGCGCGGCTGCAAATGGCCGATGGCCCGGCCGAGATCGTCGCCGGCCGCGCGCGCTTCAATCCGGACGAAAACAAGGTCGATGTGATCGGCGAGGTGCTGATCACCGGCGCGAACGGCTATCGTCTGCTGACCTCGGACGTGATGGTCGATTTGCGCGACCGCAGCCTGCAGAGCCGCGGCGCGGTCGAAGGCCAGATCCCGCTCGGCAATTTCAGCGCCGACCGGCTGAAAGGCGACCTGCCGGAGCGCACGGTGGTGCTGGAAGGCAATGCCCGCTTGCGGATCGAGAAGGGAGCGCTCAAGGACCGCTGATGATGCGCAGAACGCACCTCGTCATTGCCACCGTCGCCATTCTGGTGGCCGCGCCCGCAATCGGGCAGCAGGGCGTCGGCTCGGGCCTGAAGAACCACGACACCAATGCTCCGGTCGATATCGGCGCGGAGCGGATCGAGGTGAACGACCAGGCGCAACGCGCGATTGCATCGGGAAATGTCGATGTCCGGCAAGGGCGACTTCGGCTGCAGGCGGAGCGGGTCACGGTGGCCTATGGCAGCGGCGGGCCCAATTCGATCGAACGGGTGGACGCGACCGGTGGCGTGGTGGTGACCAGCCCGACCGAGACGATCCGCGGCAATACCGGCATTTACGATCTGCGCGCGAAGATCATCACCCTGCTGGGCAATGTCACGCTCCGCAATGCCGACGGCAACCTCAATGGCGGGCGGCTGGTCTATGACCTGCGCACCGGCCGCGCGGTGCTCGATGGCGGCGCCCCGGGCGCGCCGGGCAGCGCGTCCGGCACGACCGGCCGGGTGACCGGCCGCTTCACCGTCCCGCAGACTTGAGGGCCACGGCTTGAGGCGGTCGATTCCATCGCCTAAGTCCGACCGGGCCTTATGAACGAAGCGACATCGATCCAGCGCGAAGCCGAGAATGCGGGCGTCAACGCCGCCGCGAGCGGAGCCGTGCGCGGGCTGTCCGTCGTCTCGATCGCCAAATCCTACGACAAGAAGGTCGTGCTGTCCGACGTCTCGCTCTCCGTCGAGCGCGGCGAGGTGCTCGGCCTGCTCGGGCCGAATGGCGCGGGCAAGACCACCTGCTTCTATTCGGTCATGGGGCTGGTGAAGCCGGACAGCGGCCGCGTGCTGCTGGATGGCGAGGATATTACCGGGCTGCCCATGTATCGGCGTGCGATCCTGGGCCTGGGCTATCTGCCGCAGGAAACCTCGATCTTCCGCGGCCTCACGGTGGCGCAGAACATCATGGCGGTGCTGGAAATCGCCGAACCGGACAAGAAGGCGCGCAAGGATCGCCTCGAGCAATTGCTCGGTGAGTTCCACATCGAGCGGCTGCGCGATGCGCCGGCGACCGCGCTGTCGGGCGGCGAGCGGCGGCGCTGCGAGATCGCCAGAGCGCTCGCGGCCAACCCGTCGATCATGCTGCTGGACGAGCCCTTTGCCGGCATCGACCCGATCTCGATCAGCGACATTCGCGACCTGATCATCGACCTGAAGACGCGCGACATCGGCGTGCTGATCACCGATCACAATGTCCGCGAGACGCTCGACATCGTCGACCGCGCCTGCATCATCTATGGTGGCCAGGTGCTGTTCGCCGGCTCGCCCGAGGACCTGGTCAAGGACGAGAATGTCCGCCGCCTCTACCTCGGCGAAAGTTTCGCGCTCTGATTGATCCTCCCCACGTTTTCGTGGGG
>JAFAEG010000119.1 GCA_023424095.1 Pseudomonadota bacterium
GTCCGGTGGTTCGCCAGGCGAGCGCCGAGCGTCCGGCCGAACCGATGCTGCGCCGTGCGGCGGTGAACCGCGATGCCGAGCCGCGTGAACCGGTTCGCGCTGCCGCCCGCGCTCCGCGCGGCGAGGCGGCGACGCCGACCCGTCGCAGCGCCTCCCTGGTCAATGAGGGCACGCTGCGCGAGCTCGACACCCGTGCCCGCAGCGAGCGCGGCAGCGAGCGCACGTCCGGCCGTCCACGCTGATGGCGACACTCGCCGCCTCCGTGATCGCAACCGAGGCACCTCAGGAAGAGGCACGGACCGGCATCGCCTATGAACGGCTGATGCTGGTCATGCTGCTGTTCGCCGGGGCGATCTTCCTGATCTCCGCGCGGCTGGCCCAGCTGCAGATTTTCAGCGGTGGGGAAAGCGGCCGAGCCGCAGCCGCCGCGGCCGCGCCGCGCGCCGACATCGTCGATCGCAACGGCGTCGTGCTGGCGACGACGATCGATACGTGGACGATCGGCGTCCAGCCGGCCAACATCATCGGCGATAAGACCGAGCTGGCCGCGCGGCTGAATGAGTTGATGCCGGAGCAGAGCGCCGCCTGGTATCTCGAGAAATTGAACCATGGCGGGCGCTTCACCTACATCAAGCGCCGCGCCGAGCCGGCGTTGGTGCAGGCGGTGAATGCGTTGGGCGACCCCGGCATCACCTTCGGCCGCGAGCCCGAACGGCTCTATCCGCAGGGCGCCCTGGGCGGCCACGTGCTGGGCTGGGTCGGCGTCGATGGCCAGGTCAGCGGCGGCATCGAGCGCACTCAGGCCGAAGAACTCACCGCCCGCGCCGCCAGCGGCCAGCCGCTCGAACTGTCGATCGACACGCGCGTGCAGGCGGCGATGGAGGAAGAACTCGGCCGGGCGATGACCAGCCTCAACGCGCGGGGCGGCACCGGCATCGTGCTCGACGTCGACACCGGCGAGATCGTCGCGCTGGCTTCGGCGCCGACCTTCAATCCGAATGCGATCCGCCGGGAAGATCAAAGCAGCCTGCCGAACCCGTCGATCGAAGGCGTTTATGAGCTCGGCTCGACCTTCAAGCCGCTGACCGTCGCCGCGGCGCTCGATGCGGGCGTCACCACGCCGGGCGAGCGCTGGGATGCCGTCACCGCGCTGATGCTCGGCCGCCACCGCATCGGCGACAGCCACCCGGCCGGCCGCTGGCTGACCGTGCCGGAGATCCTGACCAAATCGTCCAACGTCGCCACCGCCCGGATCGGCGAGCGGCTGGGCGGAGAGCGCCTGGACCACCTCTTCCGCAGCCTGCACTTTCACGAGCGCCCGGTGATCGAACTGCACAACCGGTCGCGCACGCTCTATCCGGATCGCTTTGACCGGGGCCGGATCCTCACCACTTCGTTCGGCCACAGCATCGCCGTGACGCCGCTGCATCTGGCGAGCGCCTATGCGGCCCTGGTCAATGGCGGGATGTATCGGCCGACCACCTTGCTGAAGCGGACCGGCGACCAGATTCCGGCGGGCGAGCGCGTCTTCACCGCCGAGACCAGCTACAAGATGCGGCAGATGCTGCGCCTGATCGTCACCAACGGCTCCGGCCGGAAGGCGGAGGCGGAGGGCTTCCGCGTCGGCGGCAAGACCGGGACAGCGGAAAAAGCGGGCGAGGGCGGCGCGGGCTATTCGCGCACCGTGAACGTTTCGACCTTTGCCGCCGCATTCCCGATGGATCGGCCGCGCTATGTCGTGGTGGTGATGCTGGATTCGCCGCAAGGCAATGCCGAGACGTCCGGCCAGACGACGGCCGCCTGGACCGCTGCACCGGTCGTGTCGCGGGTCATCTCGCGCGTCGGTGGCCTGCTCGGCATCACCCCCAGTGCCACTCAGGACATCGACCTGTCCGGGATGCGGCACCTCGTGGAGGGGGCGGAGAGCGAGTAATGCGTCTTGGTGCCCTGACCGGGTCAGATGACCGGACGCAGGTCAGCGGCTTCGCCATCGATCACCGCAAGGTTGCACGTGGGTCGGTGTTCGGGGCGTTTCGCGGCGCGCGGTTCAATGGTGAGCAATTCATTGCGCAAGCGATCGCGGCCGGGGCGATCGCGGTGGTCGCGCGGCCGGAGGCTGTGGTCGAAGGCGCGGTCCACATCGCCGCCGATGAGCCCCGCAAGGTCTTTGCCGATCTCGCCGCGCGTTTCTTCCAGCCTTTGCCGAAGACGATCGTCGCGGTCACCGGGACCAATGGCAAGACGAGCAACGTCGAGCTGACCCGTCAGCTCTGGCGGATGGCGGGGCATCCGTCGGCGAGCATCGGCACGTTGGGCGTGACCACGGCGGACGAGCAGGTGACGACCGGCCTGACCACGCCCGACATCGTCACCTTCCTGTCGAACATGGCCGGGCTGGCGAAGATGGGCGTCACCCACGCGGCGTTTGAGGCGTCCAGCCACGGCCTCGACCAATATCGCACCGAAGGGCCGCGGATCGACGCCGCCGCCTTCACCAATTTCAGCCGCGATCACCTCGATTATCACGGCGACATGGCCTCCTATTTCGCCGCGAAGATGCGGCTGATCGACGAGGTCGTCGCGCCGGACGGAACGGCGGTGATCTGGGCCGACGATCCTAAGTCCGCGGAAGTGGTCGCGCGGGCGAAGGCGCGGGGGCTGAAGGTCATCACCGTCGGCGCGGCGGGCGAGACCCTGCGGCTGGTCGAGCGCGTTTCCACCCAGCTCGGCCAGACCCTGATCGTCGAAGCGGACGGCAAGCGCCACAAGGTCACGCTCAATCTGATCGGCGCCTATCAGGCTTACAATGCGCTCACCTCCGCCGGTCTCGTCATCGCGACCGGTGGCGAACTGGTGCAGACGCTCGCCAATCTCTCCCGCGTTCATCCGGTGCGGGGGCGGCTGGAGCGGGCGGTGATCACGCGCGCCGGGGCGCCGGTCTATGTCGATTATGCCCACACGCCGGACGCGATCGAGGCGGCGATTGCGGCGCTTCGCCCGCACACGGCGCGGCGGCTGATCACCGTGTTCGGCGCGGGCGGCGACCGCGACGTGGGCAAGCGCGCGGAAATGGGCGCGGTGGCGGCACGGCTGTCGGACCTGGTGATCGTCACCGACGACAATCCGCGCAGCGAGGATCCGGCCGATATCCGCCGCGAAATCCTGCGCGGGGCGCCGGATGCGCACGAAGTCGGCGGCCGCCGCGAGGCCATCGCCGCCGCGATCGAGGCGGCCGGGGAGGGCGACATCGTCCTGCTGGCCGGCAAGGGCCACGAGCAGGGCCAGATCGTCGGCGACCGGGTGCTGTCGTTTGACGACGTGACGGTGGCGCGGGAGTGCGCGGCATGACGGCCGGACTCCACATCGATTCCACAAGCAATCCACAGTTTCGTGCACATGGGTTGGCGCTTTCCCCTCCCGCGCTTGCGGAGGGGGCTGTAGGGGATGTTTCATGACTCCCCTCTGGACTTCCCGCGACCTTGCCGAAGCGACGGGCGGCAGCGCCTCTGCCGACTTCTCCGTCACCGGCGTCGCCTTCGACTCGCGTGAAATCGGCCCCGGCGACCTGTTCCTGGCGCTGAAGGGCGAGGCCACCGACGGCCACCGTTTCACCGCCCAGGCGATCGCTTCCGGCGCCGCCGGCCTGCTCGTTTCGGAGCCGGTCGATGCGCCGCACGTGCTGGTCGCCGACACCACCGAAGCGCTGAACGCGCTCGGCCGCGTCGCCCGCGCGCGCACCGCCGCGACGATCATCGCGGTCACCGGCTCGGTCGGCAAGACCACGGTGAAGGAGACGCTTTACGCGGCGCTCGAACGCGGCGCGCCGGAGCGCGTCCACCGTTCGGTGAAGAGCTACAACAACCATACCGGCGTGCCCTTGAGCCTCGCGCGGATGCCGGCGGACAGCCGCTTCGGCGTGTTCGAAATGGGCATGAATCATGCCGGCGAGATCGCCGACCACACCCGGCTCGCGCGCCCGCATGTCGCGATCATCAACACCATCGCCTCGGCCCATATCGAGCATCTGGGCAGCATGGAGGCGATCGCCGACGCCAAGGCGGAAGTGTTCGAAGGGCTGGAGCCCGGCGGCATCGCGATCATCCCGTTCGACAGCCCCTCTTACGAGCGGCTGCGCGCGGCGGCGGAGCGGGCCGGCGCGAAGGTGGTGACGTTCGGCGTGGGCGAGGGCGCCGATGCGCGGGCGACCTATCATGTCTCCGGCCCGGCCGGGACGATGGCCACGGCGAAGATCGGTGAGGCGCAGCTGAGCTTCACCATCGGCCAGCCGGGCGAGCATATGGTGCTGAACGCGCTGGCGGTGCTGGCCGCGGTGCAGGCGGCGGGCGGCGACCTCGGTCTCGCCGCGCTGGCGCTGGCGGAGCTGCCGGGGCTGAAGGGCCGCGGCGCGCGCCACCGCATTCCGGTCGCGGGCGGCGAAGCCTTGCTGATCGACGAAAGCTACAATGCCAGTCCGGCCTCGATGGCTGCCACCCTTGCTGTGCTTGGCGCGGAGAAGGTCGAGGGGCGGCGCATCGCCGTGCTCGGCACGATGCGCGAGCTGGGCGATCATTCCGCCAAGGAGCATGAGGCGCTGGCCGCGCCGATCGCCGCCGCCGAGGTCGATTGCGCGATCCTCGTGGGCGACGGGATGGACCCGCTCGCCCGTGCGCTTCCCGCCGGGATCGAGCATGAAGAAGTGCCCGACACCGCATCGGCCATCACCGCCCTGCGCGGCCTGATCCGCCCCGGCGACACGATCCTGGTGAAGGGTTCCAATTCCGTCGGGCTTTCCCGGCTGGTCGAAGAACTTGCGGAGGAGGCCGGCTGATGTTCCTCCTGCTCGCCCAATATTTCGAATTCGAAGGGGTGCTGAACCTCTTCCGCTACATCACCTTCCGGGCCGGCGGGGCGACCGTGACGGCGCTCGTCATCGGCCTGCTGATCGGGCCGAAGTTCATCGGCTGGCTGCGCGTCCGCCAGGGCAAGGGCCAGCCGATCCGCGACGACGGGCCGCAGAGCCACCTCGCCAAGCGCGGCACGCCGACCATGGGCGGGCTGATGATCCTGACCAGCGTCGCGATCGCGATGCTGCTGTGGATGGACTTCCGCAATCCGTATCTGTGGGCCTGCATCATCATCATCGCCGGCTTTGGCGCGATCGGTTATATGGACGATCACGCCAAGGTGACGAAGAGCCACCACAAGGGCGTCTCCGCCAAGGTGCGGTTGCTCGCCGAATTCCTGATCGCGGGCATCGGCGTCGGCATCATCGTGCACAATGCCGGGCCGGACCTCTACGTGCCCTTCCTGCGCGAGCCGTTGTTCAGCCTGGCTTTGCCGTTCGAAGGCCCGGCCTGGCTGGTCAATTTCCCCTACATCATCTTCGGTTCGTTCGTTGTCGTGGGCGCGGGCAATGCGGTGAATTTGACCGACGGGCTCGACGGGCTGGCGACCATGCCGGTGATCATCGCCTGCCTCACCTTCGTGCTGATCACCTATCTGGTCGGCAATGCGATCTTCTCCGCTTATCTCGGCATTCCGCATGTGCTGGGGGCGGGCGACCTCACGGTGCTTTGCCTGGCGATCGTCGGCGCGGGGCTGGCCTTCCTGTGGTTCAACGCGCCGCCGGCGGCCGTCTTTATGGGCGATACCGGCAGCCTCGCTCTGGGCGGCGCGCTCGGCGCGATCGCGGTGGCAAGCAAGCATGAGATCGTGCTGGCGGTGGTCGGCGGGCTGTTCGTGCTGGAGGCGGTCAGCGTGATCGTGCAGGTCTTCTGGTATAAGCGCACCGGCCGCCGCGTGTTCAAGATGGCGCCGATCCACCACCATTATGAGCAGAAGGGCTGGAGCGAGCCGACCGTGGTGATCCGCTTCTGGATTATCGCCTTCGTGCTGGCGCTGGCCGGCCTCTCCACGCTGAAGCTGCGGTGATCACGGCCCGCGCCTGGTCCGGGAAGAAATATGCCGTCCTCGGCCTTGGCCGCAGCGGGCGGACGACAGTGGACGCGCTGCTGGCGAGCGGTGCCGAGGTGGTGGCGTGGGATGACAAGGACGAGGCGCGGGAGGCTCTCCGATCCTCCCTGTCGCGCAGCGATGGGGAGGGGGACCGTTCGCCGCAGGCGAATGGTGGAGGGGCAAGTGCACCTGGCCCCTCCACCCCCTTCGGGGGTCCCCCACCCCAAGAAGCGGCGCGTGCCCGG
>JAFAEG010000013.1 GCA_023424095.1 Pseudomonadota bacterium
GGCCCCTCCCTTGCAGGGAGGGGAGTCTGCTTGGGCAAGCTAATCCAGCGGCTCGAAAATCCCGGCGGGCTCGGTGGCGCGCAGCTTCTCCACCTCGGCCAGCATGAATTCGCGCAGCGCCGCGACCTTGGGCGAGCGACGCTTATATTCGGGATAGACCAGCCAGAAGCCGCGCGCCTCGATCGTGATTTCGGGAAAGAGCTGGACCAGCCGCCCCGCCGCGACCGTGCCGCGCCAGAACATCGGCGTCAGGATCGCCGCGCCGACGCCGCCCATTGCGGCATTGCCCTCCATCGATTGCGCATCGAGCCGGATCCCGCCCGGTTCGCGCGCCGGCACCGGCACGCCGACCTGCCGGAACCAGTCCGCCCACCAGCGATCGTCCGGGGTGATGCGCGGCACCCGCAGCAGGTCGGCCGGCGCTTCGATCCGATATTGGTCACGGAATTCGGGCGTGCAGAGCGGCGTGCCGTGCAGGCGGAACAGGAAATGGCAGCGCAGCCCTGGCCATGCGCTGGCGCTGACGCCGCTGCGGATCGCGACGTCGACATCCTCCTGGGCGAAATCGATGATGTGATTCTGCGTGAGCAGCCGCACCGCCAGCTCCGGACGCGGCAATTGGAAACGGCCCATACGCTGCGCCATGAATTCCGACGCAAAGGTCTGCGTCGCGCTGATCGTCAGCACCGAGGCATTGTCGGCGAGCAGGCCGGAGAAAGCGTCGGCAATCTGGTCGAGGCCCGTCGTCACCAGCCCGGCCGCGCGCCGGCCCGCTTCGGTCAATTGCACTCGCCGGTTGGCGCGCAGGAACAAGGGCACGCCCAACCGCTCTTCGAGCAACTTCACCTGATAGCTGACCGCCGCCTGGGTCATGCCGAGCTCCGCCGCGGCCTGGGTGAAACTCTGGTGGCGGGCGGCCGCTTCGAAGACTCGAACGGCGGCGAGGGGCGGAAGGCTGCGCATCGCCGCCATGTATAAGCCGGCCTTATGCTCGCTGTCGATCCTTTCGTTGGCGGCACGACCGCCGGAGCGCCATATCCGGGACAAGGAAGAACGAGACGGAATTGGCCGCTCGGAACGAAACGGAGGGCACATGATGCAGGACATCATTCTGGCTCGGGTTTGGACCGACCATCATCAGCGCGTCTATGGCGACAGCAACGAATTGCTCGGCGCCCGCACCGCGCCGGCCAGCCGCATGGGCGGCGCCACGCTGCCCGTCGCCGGCAAGGCGATGGTGCTCGCCCTGGCCGCGAGCATGGCCAGCCTCGGGTCCAGTCTGGCGACCGTCGCCTCGGCCTGAAAAGTCCATCTCAATTGATCGAAATTATGGAGCTAAAGTCATGAACAAGGTAATTGAATCGAAGAGCTTCTGGCGCTCGCTGCTCGACAGCTTCCGGGTCCTGACCCGGCGCCAATGGCAAGCTCCCTGGCGGGGTCCCTCCCCCTTCTGATCCCGCCATCGTTCCGGTGTGAGGCTGCTCATTCCTGTTTGGCGCTCCCGCAATCGGCGCTAAGCGGGTGCGGCCTTCGCCGGGACGATAGATTTTGAAGAACCGCAATTTCCTTGCGCTGCTCCCGCTCGCGGCTTTAGCCGCCTGCTCGATGAGCACGCCGTCCCCGACCCCGCCGCCGCCCGCTGAGCCGGCCGCGCTGCTGGCGCCTTTGTTGACCTGGGACCAATTTCTCGCCCGCCAGCGCCCGCAGCCAGACCGCGTCATCCGTTATGGCGATCACGAGCGGCAGGTGGTCGATCTCTATTTGCCCGCCGGACCCGGCCCGCATCCCGTCGTGGTGATGATCCACGGCGGCTGCTGGAGCGCGCCGTGGGACCGCACCTTGATGAACCACATTTCCGCGGACCTGCGCGGGCGCGGCATCGCGGTGTGGAACATCGACTATCGCGTGATCGAGGACGGCAACGGCTATCCGCACGTCTTCGACGACACCTGGGCCGCGATCCACCAGCTGACGATCCAGGCCTATCAGTACAATCTCGACGCCAATCGCGTGGTCGCCGTCGGCCATTCCGCCGGCGGTCATCTGGCGCTCTGGTACGGCTCGAAGCGCGCGCGCTGGCAGCCGCTGCCGCACGTCCGCATGATCCCGCCGCCGGAATTCCGCGCGGTGGTCAGCCTGGGCGGCCTGCCCGATCTGGAACTGGCCGCCCGGCCGCCCGGCAGCGGCTGCGGCACCGAGGTGATCGGGCAGCTTGTGGGACAAGGCCAGCCGGGCCGCACAGATCCCTTCGCCGACACCTCAGTCCCGCGCATGGGCCCGCTTGGCATCACCCAGGTGCTGATCAACGGCACGCAGGACGCGATCATCCCCACCCACTTCGCCGAGGATTATCGCACGAAGATGGCGGCATTGGGCGACCGCGACGTGCGCGTGCGCCTGATCGAACGCACCGGCCACATCGAACTGGTCGCGCCCGAGACCGCAGCCTGGGCCGCGGCGGTCGAGGAAATCGAAGCGGCACTGGGGCGATGAAGGTGGCCAATTTCTCGCTCCCCGGCGAAGGCCGGGGTCCAGCCCGGGGAGACGTCTCGCGCGGCAGCGCGAACGCGGCGCCATGCGTCGCTGGCTGGGCC
>JAFAEG010000049.1 GCA_023424095.1 Pseudomonadota bacterium
ATTAATATGGGCCCGCGGGCGCCAAACCCCGCCCGGCAAGCCCGATTACTGGCTGCTGATTTCCGAAATATGCAGCCGGGCGCGCGAATTGGTACCCTGCTGATAGCTGCCGATCCAGATTTCGTAGCGACCCGAGCGCGGGCTGTTGAACCGGATCGACGGGTTCAGCCCGTTCTCGCCGCCATCATCGTCGCAATACCAGCGGCCGTCCGGGCCGTTGATGATCAAAGTCGTGTCGGCGCTGGAGGCGGCGGAAATGATCAGCGGCAGGCTGCCGGCGCGCGTGTAGTTCAAACGCACGTCGGGCGCGCGCGAAACAAAACCGGAGCAATTGCGGCCGACCGAGCTGCCGGGGATGGAGCCGCCGGACGTGACGTTGATCACGCGCGGGTCGTTGTTGAATCCGCCCCGCAGGTTGATCGTGCCGTAATTCGGGTTGGCCGAGGTGCTCGGCTGCGCGGATGCGGGACCCGCGACGGCGATCCCCGCCAGCATGGCGCAAGCGCCGAAAAGTTTGAACTTCATGTTACACTCCCCTTCTTCGAAAAACCGCCCCGCAGATCGACTGAATCTGCGGGACCGCCGCAAACGGGCGTGCCCCGAATGCAGAATCCGTTGTTTATCCGTAATGAATGGGTTCGTCCGCGCCTTTCCCCCGTCCGGCCGCCGCAACTTTCGACTCTTCTCGCCCCGTTTCATATGGATGTCGAGAAATTTCGTCAGCGTACAGCAAGCCACGGCGTGATAGGGAGTTCGCATGCCCAATCCATTCATCAAGAGCGCGGCGATTGCCGCCCTCCTCATCCTTTCTGCCGCGCCCGCGCCCGCTTTCGCACAGGATGACGACGAACCTGCGCGCTGGCGCGACGTGGCGACGGAACGGGACCGAACGCGGATCAGGGGGTGGCGGCGCGCCTGGGTCGAAGCCCTGAGTGAGGCGCGGCAGCGCAATGCCGCCGAGGTGAATGCCGGCGGCGCCCTGTTCCAGCCCGATGCAGGCCTCGCGCCTCCTGCCCTGCCGCCGGGCAATTATCGCTGCCGGACGATCAAGCTGGGCAGCCAAAGCAATAGCGACCTCAACTATATCGCTTATCCCTGGTTCAATTGCCGGGTGGCTCGGGACGGGGATGTCTTCTCGTTCCGGCGCACCGGCGGCTCGCAGCGGCCGGTGGGTCATATCTATTCGGCCGGGCCGCGGCGGATGATCTTCCTCGGCAGCCTGCAGCTGGGCGACGAGCGGCGGGTGCTGCGCTACGGCGCGGACGCGGACCGCGATCTGGCCGGGATCGTCGAGCGGGTCGGCGAGCGGCGCTGGCGGCTGGTCTTCCCTCGCCCGACTTTTGAGTCCATCGTTGACGTGATCGAGCTGGTCCCGGCCAGCTAGCGCCAGATACGGGGGCAGCGGATGAAGCGGATTTTGGCGGCGGCCATGTTATGGGGGACGGCGATGACCGGCGCGAATGCTCAGACCGCTCCCGTTCCGAACCGCGCGGAGATTTCGGCCGCTGTCCGCCAGGACATGCCGGACCTGCTCGCAATCTATCGCGAGTTTCACGCCAATCCCGAACTCTCCATGCAGGAGACGCGCAGCAGCGCGAAGCTGGCGGACGAAGCGCGGCGGCTGGGCTTTGAGGTAACGCCGGGCGTCGGCGGCACTGGCGTCGTAGCGGTGCTGCGCAACGGCGCGGGCCCGACCCTGTTGCTGCGCGCCGACATGGACGGGCTGCCGATGGAGGAGCAGACCGGCCTCCCCTTCGCCAGCCGCGCGCGCGGACAGACGCGCGAAGGCCTCGACACCTTCATCTCGCACAGCTGCGGCCATGACACGCACATGACCGCCTGGATCGGCACGGCCCGTCGGATGGTGGCTTTGCGCGGACAGTGGAGCGGCACCTTGGTGATGATCGCGCAGCCCGGCGAGGAAACCAGCCAGGGCGCGAAGGCGATGCTTGAGGACGGGCTGTTCACCCGCTTCCCGGCGCCGGATTACGCCATCGCCTTCCATGATTCGGCGACTCTTCCCGCCGGCACGATCGGCTTCACGCCGGGGCCGACGCTCGCCAATGTCGACAGCGTCGACATGATCGTCCGCGGCGTCGGCGGGCATGGCGCGGCGCCGCACACGACGCGCGATCCGGTCGTGCTGGGCGCGCGGATCGTGACCTCGCTGCAGACCCTGGTGAGCCGTGAGCTCGACCCGCTGGACAGCGCGGTGGTGACGGTCGGCAGCTTCCAGGCCGGGACCAAGCACAACATCATCGCCGACGAGGCGCGGCTGCTGATCACCGTGCGCAGCTATACGCCCGAAGTGCGGCGGCAATTGCTCGACGGCATCGCCCGGATCGCCCGCGGCGAGGCGATCGCGGCCGGCGTGCCGGAGGATCGCATGCCGACGGTGACGGTGCGCGAGGCCGAGGCGACCCCGGCGACGGTGAACACCGACGATCTGACCGCGCGCACGACCACGCGCTTCCGCACCTATTTCGGCGAGGATCGCGTGCAGCAGATCCGTCCGGTCATGGCCGGCGAGGATTTCGGTCGCTACCGGCTCGCCAAGCCGGGCCTCGAAAGCCTGATCTTCTGGGTCGGCGGCGTCGACCAGGCCCGCTACGACGCGGCGGTCGCGGCCAATGACATGAGCCGCCTGCCCTCGCTGCACAGCCCCTTCTGGGCGCCGGACCCCGACGCGGTGATTTCCACCGCGACCGAGGCGATGGTGGTCGCGGCGCTCGGGGTGCTCGCGCGGCGCTAGGATGCTCCCCATCGCAGGCCGGGGCCCAGACAGCGACGCAATGCGTCGCCTTCGCGATGCCGCGTTCGATGGATTCAGGCTGGACCCCGGCCTTCGCCGGGGAGCGGCATCAAATCAGCGCGAAGCCTCGGTTAGCTGCTCGAGCTGAGCAGTGCTGAGGTCGAGGGTCAGAACGCCGAGCAATTCCTCGAGCTGCTCAAGCGAGGTCGCGCTGGCGATCGGGGCGGTGACGCCCGGCTGGGCGGCGAGCCAAGCCAGAGCGACCTGGCCCTGACTGGCGCCGGTTTCGGCAGCGATGTCGTCCAGAGCGGCGAGCACCTTGCGGCCGCGATCGTCGAGATATTTGATCGCGCGGTCGCCGCGTACGCTCTTCCCGGAATCGTCGGCACTGCGATATTTGCCGGTGAGGAAGCCCAGAGCGAGGCCGAAATAGGGGAGCACGCCGAGGCCGCGCTGGACACTCAGCTCCTGCAGCGGCCCTTCGAAGCTGGCCCGCTCGACCAGATTATATTCGGGCTGGAGCACGGTGTAGGGTGTGAGGCCCTCACGCGCCGAGATGTTCAGCGCATCCGCCAGCCGATCGGCGCTGTAATTGGAGGCGCCGAGCGCGCGGACCTTGCCGGCCTTCACCAAGGCATCGAACGCGCCGAGGCTGTCGGCCAGCGGCGTGCCTTCGTCATCCTGGTGGGCGTAATAGAGGTCGATATAATCGGTGCCGAGCCGCTTCAGCGAAGCTTCGGCTGCTGCCGCGATCTGGGCCGGCTCCAGTTTCTCGCCGCCCTCGCCTGGCAGCATGCCGACCTTCGTCGCGATCAGCACATCGTCGCGCCGACCGCGCTGCTTCAGCCATTGCCCGAGCAGGGTTTCGGACTCGCCGCCGACATGGCCGGGCACCCAGGCGGAATAGACGTCGGCCGTGTCGATCATCGTCCCGCCCGCCTCGACGAAGCGATCGAGCAAGCGAAAGCCATCCTCGCCCTTCACGGTGAAGCCGAACACATTGCCGCCAAGGATGAGCTGCGGGGTCTTCAGCCCGCTCTTGCCCAGGTCGCGCATGTCCATGTCCGGTCTCCTTTGGAACTTGCCTCTAGGTAGAGCGCCGAACGCCCGGGACAAACGCGGAAATCCCTCCCTTTCAGGAAATCTTTGTCAATTTCAGCGACAGGTGGTCACGTGTCGGCAGAATTGACAATCATCAGAGGCGATCGGGCGCGGGCATGATCCGTTTGTTCAAACATTACATCCCTTACGGGGTGCTGCTGGTCGGTGCGATCGACCTGGTCATGCTGATCGCGGGCGCTGAGCTCGGCTGGGCGCTGCGCCTTTGGCAGATCGGGGCTGGGCTGGAGCCGATCAGCGAACGCCTGCCCGAATTGCTCGTCTTCGCCATCACCCTCCAGGTCGCGATGGTCTCGGTCGGCGTCTACAGCCCCGAGGCCTTGCTTTCCGTCCGCTTCGCCGCCGCGCGACTGGTCGTGGCGATGGCGCTGGGTGTGCTGGCGCTGTCGGCACTCTATTTCATCGCGCCCCCGGTAGCCTTCTGGCGGTCGAGCCTGCTCTATTCCTGCCTGTTCGCCTTCCTCTTCATGGTCGTGATCCGCACGATGCTGCGGCGGACGATGAACGGCGAAAGCCTGAAGCGCCGCGTGCTGATCCTGGGCGCGGGTGCAAGGGCCGCGCGGGTCGGGCGGCTGGCCGAGCGCGATTCATCGAATTTCGTGATCGTCGGCTATGTCGGCATGAATGACGGGCCGGACGAGGCCCCGAATCCGGTCAACCGCGCCGACATTCCCAGCCTGCCCGAACATCTGGTCAAACTGGGCGCGTCCGAAGTGGTGCTGGCGCTGGAGGAAAGGCGCAACGCGCTGCCGCTCGAGGATCTGCTGCGCGCCAAGACGACCGGCGTGCGCGTGCACGAATTCGCCACCTTCATCGAGCGCGAGACGGGGCGGCTCGATCTTCGCAGCCTCAACCCGTCCTGGCTGATCTTCTCCGACGGCTTTTCCGGCTCGCGCCGGGTGTCGGCCGTGTCGAAGCGGCTGTTCGACGTCGTCTTCAGCCTGATCCTGCTGATCGTCACCGCGCCGGTCGTGGCGCTCGCCGCACTGGCGGTGAAGCTGGAGACCAGGGGCCCCGCTTTCTACCGGCAGAAGCGCGTCGGCCTGTACGGAGAGCTGTTCGACTGCATCAAGATCCGCTCGATGCGGACCGATGCGGAAGTCGGCGGCAAGGCGGTCTGGGCCAAGCAGAATGATCCGCGCGTCACCCGCGTCGGCAACTTCCTCAGGAAGACCCGCATTGATGAGCTTCCGCAGGCGTGGAGCGTGCTGAAGGGCGAGATGAGCTTCGTCGGCCCGCGTCCCGAGCGGCCGCAATTCGTCGCCGATCTGGAGGCGCGCCTGCCTTATTATGCCGAACGGCACGTGGTGAAGCCGGGCATCACCGGCTGGGCGCAGATCAATTATCCCTATGGCGCGAGCGTCGAGGATGCCCGCGAGAAATTGGAATACGACCTCTATTACGCGAAGAATTACACGCCCTTCCTCGATCTGCTGATCCTGATGCAGACCTTGCGGGTGGTGCTGTGGCCGGAGCAGGCCGGCGCGCGGTGATCGAGCTGATCGCCTTGTGGAGCCATTTGCTCGCGGCGTGCCTCTATGGCGCGCTCGCGCTCTGGCAATTGCGGCATTGGAGCGCCGAGCCATTGAGCCGGCCGCTGGTGACGGCCTTCGCCGTGATGTCGGTCTGGTCGATCTTCAGCGCCTTGCTGAACCCGTTTCACTTCCTGACCCTGCTGGCCGATTGCGCCCGCAACCTCGCCTTCCTGGCCTTCATGTACGGGCTGATGGGCCGCGGCGAGCCCGAGGCACGGCAAGGGCCGGTGAAGGCCCTGTACGGCGTCGTCGCCGCGGTGGTGGCGCTGCAGATCGTCATTGCCGGGCTGCTGCCGCGCTTCGCGGATCAGACCGCCGTGCTGATCGCCCTGGTGTCGACGAGCCAGCTGATCGGTATCGTGGTTGCGGCCGGCGCCCTCGTGCTCGTCCACAATCTCTACGGCCAGGCTGCACCGGAATCGCGCCGCCCCCTGCTGCTGCCGATGGCGGCGCTGGCCGGGATGTGGGCCTATGATTTGCACCTCTACACCGCCGCCGCTTTGTCGCGCGACGTGCCGGAAACGCTCTACGCCCTGCGCGGCGTGGCGCTGGCCCTGCTGGTCGTGCCGTTCGCGCTGGCGATGCGCGGGAGCGCGCCGGGCAAGGTGCAGATTTCCCGCGCCGCGACCTTCCAGTCGCTCTCGGTGCTCGCCATCCTGGCCTATCTGATCGTGATGGTCTCGACGAGCCGCGCGGTGGAGATTGCCGGCGGCAACTGGCTCGACATCGCCCAGATCGCCTTGCTCGTCGCGATGAGCGGCGCGGCCCTCGTGCTGCTCCCGTCGGCCAAGGCGCGGCGCTGGGTCGCCGTGATGGTGCAGAAGCATCTGTTCCAGCACCGCTATGATTATCGCCAGGAATGGCTGCGCTTCACCGCCACGATCGGCGGCGGCGGGACTCCCATCGAGCAGCGCGTCGCCAAGGCGATTGCGGAACTGGGCGGTGCGCCCGCTGGGCTGCTGCTGGTCCGCGACGCGGGCGACAGCCTGCTGCCCTCCGGGGAGTGGAACTGGCCGGACTCGCCGGAGAAAAGCGATCCCTGCCCCGCCCTGATCGCCCTGCTGGAGGCGCGCGGCGACATCGTCGATTTCTCCGGCGATCAGGCTTCGGTCGCGGGCGGGCGCGCCGCCCCCTTCCCCACCGCTCTGGCCGGCCTGCCCAGGGCCTGGGCGGGCATTCCCCTGGTCCATGACGGACGGCTGCAGGGCCTGGTGATCATCGCCAACCCGCCGCTGAAGCGGGCGCTGGACTGGGAGGATTTCGACCTGTTCCGCACTGCCGGCCGGCAGGCGGCGAGCTATATCGCCGAAGCGCGCAGCCAGGCGGCGTTGGCCGAGGCACGGCGCTTCGACGAGTTCAACCGCCGTTTCGCCTTCATCCTGCACGACATCAAGAATCTGGTCAGCCAATTGAGCCTGGTCGCGCGCAATGCCGAGCGCCATGCGGACAATCCGGAATTCCGCGCCGACATGGTCGCCACCCTGCAAAGCTCGGTGAAGAAGATGAACGATCTGCTCGCCCGCCTCGCGCCAGGCGCGCGCGGGATCGGCGTGGTCGAGGCGCGGCCGGTCGCGCTTCAGCCCCTGCTGGCGCGCCAGATCGAGGCAAAGCGCCGCACCCATCCGGTCGAACTCGCCGGCGACGCGCGGCTTGCCGCCCTGATCGACGCGGGCGCTTTCGAACAGGCCTTCGCGCACCTGCTGCAAAATGCCATCGACGCCAGCGCGCCGAAGGCGCCGGTCGCGGTCAGCTTCCACGCGCGCGGCCGCGAAATCTGCGTGCAGATTGCCGATCGCGGCCACGGCATGAGCGCCGATTTCATCACCGGCCAACTGTTCCAGCCCTTCGTCTCCACCAAGGATGGCGGCTTCGGCATCGGCGCGCACGAAGCCCGCAGCCTGATCGAGGCGATGAACGGGCGGATCGAGGTCATCAGCCGGCCGGGCGTCGGCACCACCTTCACCCTCCGGCTCGCCGCGGCGGAGCCGGTTTCCCTCTCCAAGCCTGATCGGATCAGCGCATGAATGCCCCCTTCAAGCCCCGTTTGCTGATCGTCGAGGACGATGAAGGCCTGCAGCGCCAGCTGAAATGGGCCTATGACGATTATGAGGTGCTGGTCGCCTCCGATCGCCATGCCGCGGTCGATCTGATCCGCTCGGCCGAGCCGGCGGTGGTGACCCTGGACCTCGGCCTGCCGCCCGATCCGGATGGCGTGACCGAGGGGTTCGCGACCCTGGATTCCATCCTGGCGCTGAAGCCGCAGACCAAGGTGATCGTCGCCACCGGCCACGGCGCGCACGAAAGCGCGCTGCGCGCGGTCGCGTCCGGCGCCTATGATTATTACCAGAAGCCGGTCGATATCGATCAACTGGGCCTGATCGTCCGCCGCGCCTTCCAGCTGCACGAACTGGAAGAAGAGAATCGCCGGCTTGGCGACGAGGTCGGCGAGGCCGGCACGATGCTTGGCGACATGGTCACCGGCGCGCCGGAAATGGCGAAGGTCGCGCGCACGATCGAGCGGGTGGCGAACACCAATGTCTCGGTGCTGCTGCTCGGCGCATCCGGCACCGGCAAGGAACTGATCGCCCGCGGCCTGCACCAGGCGAGCAACCGCCGGGCCGGGCCGTTCGTCGCGATCAATTGCGCGGCGATCCCGGAGAATCTGCTCGAAGCCGAATTGTTCGGTTACGAGAAAGGCGCCTTCACCGGCGCGATCCGAACGGTCGAGGGGAAGATCGAGCTGGCCGCGGGGGGCACGCTCTTCCTCGACGAAATCGGGGATGTGCCCTTGCCGCTGCAGGTAAAATTGCTGCGCTTCATCCAGGAGCGCGTGATCGAGCGGATCGGCGGCCGCAAGGCGATCGCGGTCGACACCCGCATCTGCAGCGCCACCCACCAGAATCTGGAAGAGATGATCCACGCCGGAAGCTTCCGCGAGGACCTCTTCTATCGGCTCGCCGAAGTCGTGGTGAAGATCCCGGCGCTGGCCGAGCGGCATGGCGACGCGGTCTTGCTGGCCAAGCATTTCCTCAGCCGGTTCGCGCGCGAGATGAACCCGCAGGTGAAGGGCTTCAGCCCCGGCGCGCTGGCGGCCGTGAACGCCTGGCCCTGGCCCGGCAACGTCCGCGAGCTGGAAAACCGCATCAAGCGCGCGGTGATCATGGCCGACGGCAAGCTGGTGACGACCGAGGATCTCGACCTGCCGGAACGCGAGGGCGCGGAGCCGATGGCGGTGAATCTGAAGTCCGCGCGCGAAGCGGCCGACCGCAAGGCGATCCGCCGGGCATTGGCGGAGACCGAGAACAACATTTCCGGCGCGGCCAAATTGCTCGGGATCAGCCGGCCGACTTTGTACGATCTGATGAAGCAATACCGGTTGCAGCCGTGAGCGCTTCGACCCCCAAAACCGTCCTGGCTGAGCTTGTCGAAGCCCTGTCCTTCTTTGCTCGGAGCAAGAAGGAAGGGCAGGCCTTCGACAAGCTCAGGCAAGGCGGGCGTGGGTTGATCTTGGGGTTTCTGTGCCTCCTCCTCCCCGCCTGCTCGAGCCTGTTCGCCAAGTCGCCGGACCAGCAATATGAAGCCGGCGTCGAGGCGTGGCGCGAGGGCCGGGTGCGCGAGGCGCGGATCGCGCTGATGAACGTGCTGCAGGCCGAGCC
The DNA here is from genome assembly GCA_023424095.1 of Pseudomonadota bacterium. Taxonomy (GTDB): domain Bacteria; phylum Pseudomonadota; class Alphaproteobacteria; order Sphingomonadales; family Sphingomonadaceae; genus Allosphingosinicella. The sequence goes on from JAFAEG010000049.1 coordinate 9,063, forward strand.
GGACCACAAGGATGCGCGGCTGCTGCAGGCGCGGCTGCAGCTTGAGGCCGGCGACGGCATCGCGGCCGAGGCGGAGCTGGCGCGGGCGCGTCAGGCGGGGGCGACGGGTGCCGAGACGCGGCACCTGATGGGCCATGCCCGGCTGCTTCAGGACGATGTGGACGGGGCGCTGCAACAGGCCGAGGCGGCCGCGCCGGAGCATGAATCCTATGCGGCGCGGGTGATCGCACTCGCCCAGCTCCGGCGTGGCGATCAAGTGCTGGCGGTGCGCGCCTTCGACCGCGCCGTCGCCGCCGATCCGTCGAACAGCTACGCTTGGCTCGACATCGCCCGCTTCCGCCGCTCGATCGGCGATATCGGCCCGGCCCTGTTCGCCACCGACAAGGCGGTCGAGGCCAATCCCAATCATGCCATGGCCCTGGTCTTCCGCGGCGAACTGACCCGCCAGCAATATGGCCTGGCCGCCGCGATTCCCTGGTTCGACCGGGCGCTGGAGGTGGACAGCGGCAACGTCACCGCCTTGCTCGAACGCGCGGCGACCTATGGCGACATGGGGCGCATGAGCGCGATGCTCGCCGATTGCCGCGCGGCCTCCGCGCTCGATCCGGGTCACCCTTTGCCGTACCTGATGCAGGCGACCCTGGCGGCGCGCGGCCGCGATTTCGACCTCGCCCGAAGCCTGCTGGCCCGCACGCGCGGCGCGTATGACGACATGCCTTCCGGCATCCTGCTGGCGTCTGCCATTTCGTTCGAATCGCAGGATTATGAGGATGCGGCGCGGCGGCTGGCGCAGTTGGTCGCGATGCAGCCGGGCAACATCAAGGCGCGCCGCCTACTCGCCGCCTCGCGGCTGAAGCTGGGCGACGCCAATGGCGCGCTGGAGGCGGTGCGCTACGTCGCCGACCGTCCCGATGCCGACAGCTACACGCTGACCATCGTCGCCGACGCCTTCGAGCGGCTGGGCAATCGTGAGATGGCGGACCGCGCCCGCGCCCGCGCCGCCGCGCCCGAAAGCGCTGCCGGTGCCGCCTTCCTCTGGTCGAACGCGACCGATCCCGAGATCCGCGCGGTCGGCGAGCTGCTGGTCGCCCGAAACATCACCGGCGCACTCGAACGGGCGCGCGCCTTGCAGTCGGCGAAGCCCGGCGCGGCCAACGTCCACCTGCTGGTCGGCGACGTGCGGACGGCGGCGGGCGACCATCGCGGTGCGGCGGAGGAATATCGCAAGGCCGCCAACCTCGCCTTCACCGAAGCGAGCGCGATCCGGCTGATCGGCGCGCTGATCCGCGCCGGCGATCCGGCCGCCGCCGACGGCGTGCTGCAATTGTTCGCGGCGCAGAATCCGCGCAATCTGCGGGCGCAGTCGATGCTCGCGGCGCGGGCGCTGGCGGCAGGGCAATGGAATGAGGCGACGGCGCGCTACGAGCGGCTGCGCGCGCGGATCGGCAATGGCGACGCGGCGATCCTGAACAATCTCGCCTGGGCCTACAGCCAGTCAGGCGATCCGGAGCGGGCGGAAGGCTATGCCTGGCGGGCGTGGCAGCTCGCGCCCGGCAATGGCGCGACGGCGACCACCCTGGGCTGGACCCTGCTGCGCGGCGGCCGCACCGCCGAAGGGATGGCGCTGATGCTCGAAGCCCGGCGCGGGCGCGCAAGCGGTCTGGCACCGACCGCGCCCAATTAGGACGCCAGCGCCTCGGCCTGCTCCGCCAGTTCCAGCCAGCGCTCCTCGGCCGCGTCTTTATCGGCGCGGGCCGTTTCGATCGCCTTCATCAGCCGATCGAATTGCGCCGGGTCGCGGGCGTAGAGGTCCGGATCGGCCAGAGCCGCCTCATGCTGGGCGATCTGCGCTTCCAGTTCGCCGACGCGGGCGGGGAGCAGATCGTAATCGCGCTGGTCCTTGTAGCTGAGCTTCTTCGGCGGCTGCCGGACCGGCGCTACGGCTGTCGCGGCCTTCGCCGGAGCACGGGGCGCGATGCGCTGCACCCGTTTCTTCTCCCAATCCTCATAGCCGCCGGCGACGATGTCGATCGTGCCGGAGCCGTCGAGGCCGAGCGTGACCGTCA
>JAFAEG010000052.1 GCA_023424095.1 Pseudomonadota bacterium
CGACGGTATCGACCTCGGCCAGACGCTCCAGCGCGGTACCGTCCTTGATCAGCAGCCCTTCGCGGAACAGCCGCCCTGCGGCGGCGGTGATCACCGCAGGCACCGCCAGCCCAAGGGCGCAGGGGCAGGTGATGATCAGCACCGCCGCCGAGATCATCAGCGCCTGGTGCCAGCCGGCGCCGGCGAGCATCCAGCCGATGAAGGAGGCGGCGGCGAGGGTATGGACGGCGGGCGCGTACCAGCGCGCGGCGCGGTCGGCGAGGCGGACGTAGCGCGACTTGCCCTGCGCCGCCTGGTCCATCAGCCGGGCGATGTCGGCGACGGCGGTGTCGGTCCCGGCCGCCTTGATCAAGACGGTGAGCGGATCGCCGAGGTTCAGGGTCCCGGCCTGCACGTCGCTGCCCGGGCCAACCGGGCAGGGAAGGCTCTCGCCGGTCAGCAGAGACCGGTCGATGCTGCTTGCGCCGGTTTCGACCACGCCATCGGCGGCGAGCCGTTCGCCGGCGGGCACGATCATCCGCATGCCAGGGCGCAAAGCCTCGGCATCCAGCCATTGGCTGCGGCCGTCCGCTTGGATGATGCGCGCGCCGGGTGCGGTCTGCTTCAGCAAGGCGGCGACGCCGTCGCGGGCGCGGTCGCGCATCACGCTGTCGAGCAGGCGGCCGACAAGCAGGAAGAAGAGCAGCATCACCGCGCCGTCGAAATAAGCGTGCGGGCCGCTGGTCAGCGCCTCATAGAGGCTGAGCGCGGTGACCAGCAGCACGCCGATTGTGATCGGCACGTCCATGTTGGTCCGCCCGGAGCGCAGCGCCGCCCAGGCCGATCTGAAGAAAGGCCGGCCGGAATAAGCGACGGTGGGGATGGCGATCATCGCCGAGAGCAGATGAAAGATGTCGCGGGTCGCCCCGTCCGCGCCCGACCAGACGGAGACGGACAGCAGCATCACGTTCATCGCCGCGAAGCCGGCCACCGCGGTCGCCTTGGCGAGGTCGCGGCTTTCGTTCTGGACGGCCAATGCCGCGACGGTGCGGATCGGCTCGGCATCGAAGCCCAGGCGGCCGATCATCTCCTTAAGGTCGGGCACCGAGAGGCCCGGCACATGATCGATGCTGATCTGCCTGGCGGTGAAGTTCACGCGCGCGGCGAGAATGCCGGTCTGAGGCGACAGCCCGTCCTCGAGCTTCGCGATGCAACTCGCACAGCGCATGCCTGGGACAGCGAACAAATGCTGCTCGACGCGGTCGGCCGGGTCGATGCTGGTCACGGCGGTCACCGCAACGTCTCGATCAGGCGCTTTTCGGCGCCGTTTGCAGCGATCACGAACAGGATCCGCCAGCGGCCGGGCGGCAGCGCCTGCTCGCTGCGGTAGCGGCCCGGCGCGACTTCGCTGAAGCGCAGCGCTACGTCGTCCTCGCGGCCGACCGGATGGCGGGCCTCCGCCTCGATGGTCGCGCCCGCGAGCGGCGCGGCGGCATGGCTGAGGTCGAGTTCGACATGGCGGTCGCTGCCCAGCCGGACGGTCTCGCTCCAGCCCAGCCGCTCCTGCGCCCGTGCTTCCTCGAGCCAGCCATTGAAACGCTGGGTAGCGACATAGGAATTGTCGACGACCTTGCCGCCGAAGGTGGTGCTGGCGAACACCGCCATGGTCACGTTCACGCTGATCACGACGCCGAAGAAAGCGACGATGATCAGCGCCATGCGGCGGCCGGTGAAGGGGCGGACGGCTCGGTTCATGAGGCGGGTCGCTCGAAAGTGGCTGCGGTGGTGTCTTCGCCGCCTTCCTCGTCCAGTGCCCGGACGGAGAAAGCGAAATCCTGCCGCTCCTCTCCCCCGCCGGGGGCGGCGACGAATATACGTAGTTTCGCGAGGGCGTCGGGCTCGATCGTCGCGGTGACCCGGGTCGTGGCGCCTTCGCGCGCACCCTCCGCGGTCCAGATCACCGCGCCTTTCAGGCCGGAGACCGAGACTTCGACCGGGCGCGGCCGGGCCTGCATGTTGCGCAGCTTGATCGTGTAGCCATTGCGGACCTGGCCGTCCGACAGCCGGACATAGACCGGGTTGCGATCCTGCTGGGCGCTGATGTCGAGCCGGGTGCGGTTGGCGACGCCGAACAGCATGATCAGGCCGATCGCCGCCCAAGCCGAGAAATAGAGGATGGTGCGCGGCCGGAAGAGCACCTTCGCGACGGGGATGGACTTGAGCTTCTTGCGCTCCAGCTCGCCATTTTCGAACGTGTCATAGGCGATCAGCCCGCGCGGCCGCTCGATCTGGGTCATCACCCGGTCGCAGGCGTCGATGCACAGGCCGCAGGTGATGCAGCCGATCTGCGGGCCTTCGCGGATGTCGATGCCGGTCGGGCAGACCGCGACGCAGGCGTTGCAGTCGATGCAATCGCCCCGGCTGATGATGTCGTCGAGCGTCGCTTTCTTGGTGCCGCGATGGCGGGGCTCGCCGCGCCACTCCTTGTAAGTGACGGTCAGCGTCTTCTCGTCCATCATCGCGCCCTGGATGCGCGGCCAGGGGCACATGTAGATGCACACCTGCTCGCGCATGAAGCCGCCAAGGATGAAGGTGGTGGCGGTCAGGATCGCGACCGTCGTGTAGGCGATCGGGTCCGCCTCTCCCGCGATAAAATCGCGCGCGAGCGTCGGCGCGTCGGCGAAGTAGAAAATCCACGCGCCGCCGGTCGCCACGGCGATCGCCAGCCAGACCGCATATTTGGCGCCGCGCCGGGCGACCTTGCTCACGCTCCAGGGCGCTTTCTGCAGGCGGATCTGGGCGTTGCGATCGCCGTCAATGGCCCGTTCGACGTGCTGGAACAGGTCAGTCCACACGGTCTGCGGGCAGGCATAGCCGCACCAGGCGCGGCCGATCGAGCTGGTGACCAGGAACAGGCCGATCCCGGCCATGATCAGCAAGCCCGCGACATAATAGAATTCGTGCGGCCAGATCTCGATGCCGAACATGTAGAAGCGGCGGCCGGCGAGATCGACGAGCACGGCCTGGTCGGGGGCGTAAGGGCCGCGGTCCCAGCGCAGCCACGGAGTCACGTAATAAATGGCGAGCGTGACGACCATGATCGCCCACTTGATACGCCGGAATTTGCCGTCGACGGCCTTGGGATAGACCGGCGCGCGCTTCTCGTAGAGCGACTTGGGTTTGGCGGCAGGTTGCTCGTTCATGGCGCGGGCCTCGCATTCGCCCGGGGCGGGGTCTGTACGGAAAGCCACGTAGTCGGCGGGCGGGCGGCGCCCTGGAGCAC
>JAFAEG010000082.1 GCA_023424095.1 Pseudomonadota bacterium
CCGTCTCGTGGGCTCGGAGATGTGTATAGAGACAGCACCAAGGCGGAGCCCTATGTCTCCCCGCTCCGTCCGAATCCGAACGTCGGCATGCCGGACGGCCGCATGGGCGTCCAGGACCAGGTCACGCCGATCGGCAAGGAAGCGCAATTCTTCCACGACTGGATCCTGATGCCGGTAATCACCGCCATCTGCATCCTCGTGCTGCTGCTGATCGGCTGGGTTGTCATCCGCTATCGCCGCGCCGCCCATCCGGTGCCGTCGCGCACCACGCACAATACGATGGTCGAAGTCATCTGGACCCTGGTGCCGGTGCTGATCCTGGTGGTCATGGCGGTGCCGTCGATCCGGCTGCTCGCCAACCAATATTCGCCGCCCAATGCCGACATCACGATCAAGGTGACCGGCCATCAATGGTATTGGCAATATCAATATCCCGACCACGGCATCGACATCACGTCGAACATGCTGCCCGAGCCGGGCGAGGGCCAGCCGGGTCAGCAGACCCGCACCGATGCGGACGGTCCGCGCCTGCTGGCGGTTGACGAGCGGATGGTGGTGCCGGTGGGCGCGACCGTGAAGCTGATCGTCACCGCCGATCCGACCGGCGTGATCCACGCCTTCGGCGTCCCCGCTTTCTGGGTGAAGATCGACGCGGTTCCCGGCCGGCTGAACGAAACCTGGTTCCGGGCCGAGGAGCCCGGCATCTATTACGGCCAATGCTATGAGCTGTGCGGTGCCCGCCACGCTTATATGCCGATCGCCGTCGAGGTGGTGAGCCAGGCGGATTTCGAACGCTGGGTCGCTTCGCGCAACGGCACGATGCCGGGCGCCGCGCCCGCCGCCACCGCCGCCGCTCCGGCGCCGGCCGGTGCGGTCAGCGCCAATGCGTCGACCGAAGCCACTTCCGCACCGCCGGCGACCGTCAACGCGACGGCCGCCCCGGCGGCGACCAATCAAGCTGCAACCGGTAATTGAGGCGGCGCCAGAATATGACCGACACCACCGCCAACGCCGTCAACTTCGAGAAGGCTGACGACCACGCGCATGACGCGCATCACGATGCGGACCACAAGCCGGGCTTTTTCGCCCGCTGGTTCATGTCGACCAACCACAAGGATATCGGCACGCTGTACCTGATCTTCGCGATCATCGCGGGGATCATCGGCGGCGGCATTTCCGGAATGATGCGCGCCGAGCTCATGCAGCCCGGCATCCAGTATCTGGAAAGCTGGACCAATTATCTGCACGCCTTCATGGGCATGCCCGCCGCGACGATCGATGAATCGCGGCACATGTGGAACGTGCTGATCACCGCCCACGGCCTGATCATGGTGTTCTTCATGGTCATGCCGGCGATGATCGGCGGCTTCGGCAACTGGTTCGTGCCGCTGATGATCGGCGCTCCGGACATGGCCTTCCCGCGGATGAACAACATCTCGTTCTGGCTGTTGCCGCCGGCCTTCATCCTGTTGCTGGCTTCGTCCTTCTATCCTGGCGGCACCGGCCTCGGCGCCGGTACCGGCTGGACGGTCTATGCGCCGCTCTCGACGAGCGGCTCGGTCGGACCGGCGGTCGATCTCGGCATCTTCGCACTCCACCTTGCGGGCGCCTCGTCGATCCTCGGCGCGGTCAATTTCATCACCACCATCTTCAACATGCGCGCGCCGGGCATGACCCTGCACAAAATGCCGCTGTTCGTCTGGTCGGTGCTGGTCACCGCCTTCCTGCTGTTGCTCTCGCTCCCGGTTCTGGCCGGCGCGATCACCATGCTGCTGACGGACCGCAATTTCGGCACCGACTTCTTCAACGCCGACGGCGGTGGCGATCCGGTGCTCTACCAGCACCTCTTCTGGTTCTTCGGTCACCCCGAAGTGTACATCATGATCCTGCCGGGCTTCGGCATGGTCAGCCAGATCGTCGCCACCTTCAGCCGCAAGCCCGTCTTCGGCTATCTCGGCATGGCCTATGCCATGGTCGCGATCGGCGTGATCGGCTTCGTCGTGTGGGCGCACCACATGTTCACGACCGGCATGGACGTGAACATGAAGATGTACTTCACCGCGGCGACGATGGTGATCGCGGTGCCGACCGGCATCAAGATCTTCTCGTGGATCGCGACCATGTGGGGCGGCTCGCTCACCTTCCAGACGCCGATGCTCTGGTCGCTGGGCTTCATCTTCATGTTCACCGTCGGTGGCGTGACGGGCGTCGTGCTCGCCAATGGCGGCGTCGATAATTACATGCACGACACCTATTACGTCGTCGCCCACTTCCACTATGTGCTCAGCCTCGGCGCGGTCTTCGCCCTGTTCGCGGCCTGGCACTATTGGTTCCCGAAAATGTTCGGCCGGATGTACAGCGAAGTGCTGGCCCAGCTGCATTTCTGGATCTTCTTCGTGGGCGTGAACATCCTGTTCTTCCCGATGCACTTCCTCGGGCTGGACGGCATGCCGCGGCGCTATCCGGATTATCCGGACGCGTTCCAGCCCTATAACGAGATGGCGACCTACGGTTACATGATCATGGCCGGCTCCATGATCTTCTTCTTCCTGAACATCCTCTACAGCTTCACGCTGGGGAAGAAGGCACCGGCCAATCCGTGGGGCGAAGGTGCGACGACGCTGGAATGGACCCTGTCCAGCCCGCCGCCGTTCCACCAGTTCGAGACCCTGCCGGTCATCGACGGCGGCAAGGATCACTGATCCGACCGCCGGCAGTGTCCGGATGAGATGAAAGGGCGCGGTCAGCGATGGCCGCGCCCTTTTTCATGGCGTGAACCCTCGCCCCGCCGCCGCGTTGACGCCCCGGGGCGCGGCAAGCGGAGACCGTCATGGCGACCCAGAAACTCTATCGCGGCCGGCTGGTCGATCACGTGCAATTGGTGGTGCGCGATCTCGGCGCCAGCCGGCGCTTCTACGACGCGGTGCTGGGCGTGCTCGGCATCAGGATCGATTTCGAGGCGCCGGGCATGTTCGGCGCCGACGAGCTGGCCGTCTCGACCGCCGACAGCGAGGGCGCGCAAGGGAGGCTGACCGGCCCCACCCACCTTGCGTTCCAGGCGAAGGACGAGGCGATGGTGCAGGCCTGGTATGAGGCCGGGCTTGCGGCTGGCGGCAGCGACAATGGCGCGCCGGGCGAGCGGGCCCAATATCATCCCGGCTATTATGCCGCCTTCCTGCTCGACCCTGACGGCAACAATGTCGAGGCGGTCTATCATGGCCCGCATGAGCGCTCCGCGGCGAGCATCGAGATCGGCTTCGAGGGCTGAGACTCGGGCCCGCAGCGGCGGGTCACGCCAGTCGTCGCAAGCCCCTTTGCCAGTCCGGCTTTGCCGGCCTATAGGCGACGCGGAATCATGACCAGTTTGACCCAATCCTCCGCCCTCCCCGCCGAGTGGCGGGATTTCCTCGCGCTGACCAAGCCGCGGGTGATGGTGCTCGTCGTCTTCACCGGCGCCTGCGGCCTGTTCGCGGCGCCCGGCGGCCTTCACCCGGTGCTCGCCTTCACCGCCATCCTGTGCATCGCGCTCGGGGCCGGCGCGGCAGGGGCGCTGAACCAATGGTATGAGGCGGATATCGACGCGGTGATGAAGCGCACCGCCGGACGGCCGCTGCCGGCCGGGCGGATGACCCGCGACGCGGCGCTGCACTTCTCCGTCGGCCTCGCCGTCTTCTCGGTGCTGCTGATGGGGCTGGCGACCAATTGGGCGGCGGCCGCGGGCCTGACCGCCTCGATCCTCTTCTACGTCTTCGTCTACACGATCTGGCTGAAGCGCCGGACGCCGCAGAATATCGTCATCGGCGGCGCCGCCGGGGCTTTCCCGCCGGTGATCGGCTGGCTGGCGGTGACGGGCGACCTCGCCGTGCTGCCGCTGCTTTTGTTCGCGCTCATCTTCCTGTGGACGCCGCCGCATTTCTGGGCGCTGTCGCTGTTCGTGCGCACCGATTACGCCAAGGCCGGCGTGCCGATGCTGCCGGTGACCAATGGCAATCGCGCCACCCGCCAGCAGATTTTCGCTTATTCGCTGGTCATGGCCGCCGCCGCGGTCGCGCCCTGGGCGCTGGGCGAGACCGGCATGATCTACGGCATCACCGCCGCCCTGTTGTCGGCCTGGTTCGTCATCCTGTCGGTGCCGGTGCTGCGCAACAAGGCGGACGATCCGGTCGCAATGGCGCCCGAAAAGCGTCTGTTCAAATATTCGGTCCTCTATCTCTTCCTCATTTTCGGCGCGTTGGTCGCCGATCGGCTGGTGCTGGCATGAGGAAGCGCGATCCGCTGGAGGGCGTTGCGCCGGTGCCGGGCGAGCCCGCGCCGCTGTCGGCCGAGGACGAGATCCGCCGCCGCCAGCGCAGCCGTTCCCTGGTCATGGCGCTGGCCCTCGGCGCCTTCGTGATCCTGCTCTACGCGATCACGATCGTCCGCATGGGTGTGCAATGAGCAAGCTGAGCAATGCGCGCATCGGCATGATCGCCGGCGCAATCGCGGTGTCCATGGTCGGCGTCTCCTTCGCCGCGGTGCCGCTCTACCGGATCTTCTGCCAGGTCACCGGCTTCGGCGGCACGACCATGCGGATCGACGAGGCGCAGGCGGCGACGGTCCGCCCGGTCGCCGGCAAATCGGTCAGCGTGCGCTTCGACGCCAACGTCTCGCGCAACCTGCCGTGGGAATTCCGTCCGACCGAAACCCACCGCGTCGTCCAGATCGGCGCGCGCAACATGTCAGTCTACACCGCCAAGAGCATGTCGAGCGAGCCGTTGATGGGCACCGCCACGTTCAACGTGACGCCGCTCCAGGCCGGCCAATATTTTCACAAGGTGCAATGCTTCTGCTTCACCGAGCAGACCTTGCAGCCGGGGCAACAGGTGCAGATGCCGGTCGTCTTCGTCGTCGATCCGCGCATCCTGGAGGACCCGGCGACCAAGGACATTACCGAGATCACCTTGTCATACACCTTTTACCCAGTTGAGCAGCCGGGAAGCGGCAGCTAGAGCACCAACCAAAGATGCGGTCGGGGAAAGGCCGCGCTGTCAGGGACGAAGTCATGGCCGGAGCGAAGAACCACCAATATCACATCTTGGCGCCCAGCGCGTGGCCGCTGCTGGGCTCCATCGGCGCGCTGCTGATGGCAGTTGGCGCGACGATGTACATGCATGGCGCCAACATGAGCCTGGAAAAGGCCAATGGCGGCGGCTGGGTGTTCTTCGCCGGCGTGCTTGCGGTGCTGTTCGTGATGTTCAGCTGGTGGGCGGACGTGGTGAAGGAAGCCAATGGCGGCGACCATACGCCGGTCGTGCAGCTCCACCACCGCTACGGCATGATCCTGTTCATCGCTTCGGAAGTGATGTTCTTCGTCGCCTGGTTCTGGGCCTTCTTCAACGCCTCGCTCTTCCCGCCGCCCATCGAGATCGTCGATCCGGCGACCCATTTGTGGGGTCTGAACAAGGAAGCGGTCGAGGCCGGCACCTGGCCGCCCAAGGGCATGCACGTGCTCGATCCGTTCGGCTGGCCGCTGCTGAACACGATGATCCTGCTCTGCTCGGGCTGCACCGTGACCTGGGCGCACCACTCGCTGATCCATGGCGACCGCGAGGGGCTGAAGCAGGGCCTGTGGCTGACCATCATCCTCGGCGTGATCTTCAGCGGCGTGCAGGCCTACGAGTACATGCACGCGCCGTTCGGCTTCGCCGACAATATCTACACCTCGACCTTCTACATGGCGACCGGCTTCCACGGCTTCCACGTGCTGGTCGGCACGATCTTCCTGATCATCTGCCTGATCCGCACCTATAATGGCGCGTTCACGCCGAAGCAGCATTTCGGCTTCGAGGCGGCGGCCTGGTACTGGCATTTCGTCGACGTGGTGTGGCTGTTCCTCTTCCTGTTCATCTACGTCTGGGGCGGCTGGGGCGCCGACTTCCATTGATCCAAACCTCCCCTCCCGCTTGCGGGAGGGGATTGAGGGGACGGGCCCTGTGCCCAATCGCTTTTGACTGAGACACCCCCTCCCTCGGCCCCGGCAAGCGCAAGGGGAGCGGTCGAAGCCGCGGTCCGCGGGGCGTGCCCGCGCTGCGGCAATCCGACGCTCTTTTCCGGCCTGGTCAGTTTCGCCCCCAAATGCCGCGCCTGCGGGCTCGACATCGCCGCCTTCAATGTCGGCGACGGGGCGGCGGCCTTCCTGATCTTCGGCGTCGGCGGCATCGTCACCTTCCTGGCGATCTGGCTGGAGCTGGCGGTCAGCCCGCCCTGGTGGCTTCACCTTTTGCTCTGGCTGCCTTTGGTCACCGCCCTGACGCTCGGCGGCCTGCGCCTCGCCAAGGCCTGGCTGCTGCAGGCCGAATATCGGCGCGACGCGCGCGAAGCGACCACGCGGGACCGGAGATGAAGCGGCTGCCGGTCCTCCCGACTTTGATCGTCGCCGCGGCGATCGCGGTGATGATTGGCCTCGGCGTCTGGCAATTGCAGCGCGCCGGCTGGAAGGAACGGATGCTGGCCGAACTGGCGACCGCGCCGTCGCAGCCCGCGGTCGATCTCGATCCCCTGCTCGCCCGCGGCGGCGATGCCCCCGGCGACCTCGCCTTCCGCCGCGCTTTGGTGAGTTGCACCGCGCGCGACGCATTGCCGACCCTGCGCGCCGCCCGCAGCCTCGACGGCACGAGCGGCTTCGGCGTCTTCATTCCCTGCCGTCCTCAGGCCGGCGGCTGGGCCGACCGGATCGAGGTCAATGCCGGCTGGACCCCGCAGGCCGCTTATCGCACCCCGATCACGCTGGCCGGGATCACCGCCGGGACGATTGGCACGGTCGAACCGGACGGGCCGATCATCCTCACCGCCGCCACGCCCGCGCCCGGCCTCGCCGCCAGCGCCGCCCCGGCGATCGACGACATCCCGAACAATCATCTGATGTATGCCGGCCAGTGGTTCTTCTTCGCGCTCACGGCGGGGCTGATCTACGTCCTTGCCCTGCGCCGCCGCCGGCGTGCCGGCTGATCGATTTTCCTACCGGGCCGCGATCCCCTATCCTGCCGGGATGACAGCTCCGCTCCGCCCCTTCGCATCGCGCCATCCGGAAGGTTCGAAGGTTCCTCCGTTATTTCCTCCAGGGGGTGTGAACCTTCAGCACCTCAGGAACCTTTCGGCATCACCTTCCCTCGCATTGAAGGCGGGGGTGCGAACCGCTACCTCCCCGCTCAGATGATGCAGCTCACCACCTTGCCGAATGGCCTGCGGGTCGCCTCGCGCGCGATGCCGGGGTTCGAGACGGTCGCGGTCGGCCTCTATGCCGATGCCGGGTCGCGCCACGAGCCGGCGGCGTTGAACGGCATCGCCCATCTGTTCGAGCATATGGTGTTCAAGGGCGCGGGCGGCCGCTCGGCCCGCGCGCTGTCCGAGGCGATCGAGGATGTCGGCGGCGATCTGAATGCCGCGACCGATCGCGAGGGCACCAGCTTCAGCGCGACGCTCTTGGCGGAGCATCTGCCGCTGGGCGTGGAGATCCTCGCCGATTTGCTGCTGCGCCCCCATCTCGAGGCCGGGGATCTGGCGCGCGAGCAGGAGGTGGTGCTGCAGGAACTGGCCGAGGCCGAGGATACGCCGTCCGACATCATCTTCGACGAATTGTGGACCGCCTCCTTCCCGGACCAGGCTTTGGGCCGCCCGGTGCTGGGCAGTGAAGCCACGGTCCGCGCGATCACCACCGACGATCTCGCCGCGTGGCGCGACGCGCATGTCCGCGCCGATTCGCTGATGCTGGTCGCCGCCGGGAAGGTCGATCATGCGCAGCTTGTGGCCTTGGCCGAGGCGCGGCTGGGGGATGTGAAGCCGGGCATCGCCGCGGGCTTCGAAGCGGGCCAGTTCGGCGGCGGCATGCGCGCGCTCAAGCCTCGCGCGGATCAGGCGCACCTGACGTTCGCTTATCCCGGCCTGCCTTTGCTGGACGAGAATTATTACGCTCTGCGCCTGTTCGCGGACATTGTCGGCGCGGGCGCTTCGTCGCGGCTCTTTCAGGCGGTGCGCGAGGAGCGCGGCCTGGCTTATTCGGTCTGGGCCTCGACCGCGCCTTATCAGGATTGCGGCCTGTTCTACGCTTATGCCGCGACCGCGCGGCGGCAGGCGGCGGGGGCCGTGGCGCTGATGCACGAAGTGCTGGCCGGGGCGGCGCAGGATGCGAACCCGGCCGAACTCGCGCGGGCCAAGGCGCAGGCCAAGGCCGGGCTGCTGATGAGCCTCGAATCCTCCTGGGGGCAGGCCAATTATGTCGCCCGCATGCTGAGCGCGCGCGGCCGCCTGGTCGAGCCGTCCGAGATCGTCGCATCAATCGAAGCGGTGGACCTCGATCAGGTCCGCGTCGCCGGAGCCCATATGCTCGCCCACCAGCGCGCCAGCGCGACCATCGGCGTGAGCGCCGTCCGCGCCGCGTGACTTACTCCCGGCCTCTCCCCAAACCCGTCTTGCCTGAGCTTGTCGAAGGCCTGCCCTACACTTCGGCGGTGACGGTCAAAGAAAGGCTGCCCTTCGACAAGCTCAGGGAGGGCGGTCGTGGGTAATCAGGCTGGCCTTTTGACGCTGATCGCCGATCCCTGGACGGATTACGGCCTGGTCGACAGCGGCCACGGACGAAAGCTCGAACGCTATGGCCGCTACCGCTTCATCCGCCCGGAGCCGCAGGCGATGTGGGCGCCGGCCGCCGACCATTGGGATGCGGATGGCGAGTTCGTGCCCGGCTCCGACGAGGATGGCGGCGGCAAGTGGCGCTTCGACCGGCCGGTGCCGAAGGAGGGCTGGGACCTGAACTGGGAGGAAGTCCGCTTCCGCGCGCAGGCGACACCGTTCCGCCACCTGGCTTTCTTCCCCGACATGGCGCCGCAATGGGCGTGGATGCGCGAGCGGCTGGGCGACGGCTCCGAAGCGCTGAACCTGTTCGGCTATACCGGCGTCGGCAGCCTCGCCATGGCCGCGAAGGGCGCGCGGGTGACCCACGTGGATGCGTCGAAGAAATCGGTCGAGGCGGGCAAGGCCAATGCGGCTTTGTCCGGCATGGCGGACAGGCCGGTCCGCTGGCTGGTCGACGATGCCGCCAAGTTCGCCGCCCGCGAGGTACGCCGCCAGCGCCGCTATGACGGCATCATCCTCGATCCGCCCAAATTCGGGCGCGGCCCGGAAGGCGAGGTCTGGCGGCTGGAGGAAGGCCTGCCCGGCCTGATCGCCGATTGCGCCCGCCTGCTCGACCGCGACAGCCGCTTCCTCGTCCTCACCGTCTATGCGGTGCGCATGTCGGCGCTGGCGATCGGCGAATTGCTGCGCCAGGCGACCGCGCATCTCGGCGGCCGGATCGAATGCGGCGACATGGCGGTGCGCGAGGAAGCGCGCGGGTTGCTGCTCCCGACCGCCATCTTCGCCCGCTGGAGCGGCGATTGACGGGCTTGCGCCGGCCCCGGGCAGGTCTGCTCCTGCTCGCGGCGCTGGCGACGGCCTGCGGCCAGGACGCCGCCGCACCGACCGAGAGCGGGAAGGGCGATGACCGGCCGGGTGCCGTGGCGGTGACCGTGCAGTCGGAGGATGCGGTCGGCGGTGTCCGCCCGGAGCTGAACCTGACCTGCGGCGAGGGCGATCCGTACCTCATGCTGAAGCTCGTCCGGCAGCCCGCTTCGGTGCCCCCGCCGCGCGGGGTCTTCGGCCATTTCAAGATCGACGACGGCGCGCCGCAGCGGGTCGAGCTGGCCTGGGGCAATGGCGATGCCTGGACGATCCATGACGATGCCGTCGAGGCCGACCTGGTCCGCCGGATGATCATGGGGCGGAGCATCTATTTCCTAGGCCCGGAAGGCACGACCATCCAGCCCTATCGCTGGGACATGGAGCGGCTGGGGCCGACGCTCGACAGTCTTCGCCGGCAATGCGGCTGAGCGCTTAGTCCCGCCCGGCCCGGATCGCCGCGCCCGCGACGAACGGGGCGCCGGCGACCAGCAGCAGCGAGCTGGCCGCGAGCAGCTCGAGCGCACCGTCGGCAAAGCCGCGCTCGATCATCCCCGCGCCGAAGATCAGGATCGGAATGGCGAGCGGCAGCACCAGCAGACCGGCCAGCGAGGCGCCGCCCTTCAGGCTGGCGGTGATCGCGGCGACGCCGAGGGTGAGCGCGGCCAGGCCCGGGGTGCCGATCAGCAGACCAAGTTCCAGCCGCCACAAGGTCTCGTCGGACAGGTTCATCAGCGCCGAGGCGGGCAAGGCAGCGAGCATCAAAGGCGGGCCGAAGCTCAGCCAGTGGCCGATCAGCTTTGCGGTCGCGATCGCCTCCTCGCTCAGGTCGCGCAGCGCCAATTGGTCGAGCATGCCGCTGGCCTGATCGGGTGCGATCAGCCGCTCGACCGGCAGCAGGGTGGCCAGCAAGGCCGCCATCCACAGCGCCCCGCCGCCGGTCCGCGCCAGCAATGGCCCGTCCGGCCCGACCGCGAACGGGAAGAGGGTGGCGACGAGCAGGAAGAAGATGAGCGGCAGGAACAGCGCGCCGCCGCCGACCGCCAGCCTCAATTCGCGCAGGATGAGCTGGATCATCCGAGCCACACCTCGTGCGCCTGGCCCAGGCCGAACGGCTGGTGGGTCGCAGCCAGGATTGCGCCGCCGCCCGCCCGGTGCGCCGCCATCGCCGCCGTCAGCCGCTCCTGCCCGTCGCTGTCGAGGCCGTTAGCCGGCTCGTCCAGCAGCCACAGCGGCGCGCCGCTCGCGATCACCCGCGCCAGCGCCGCGCGCTTGCGCTGCCCGGTGGAAAGCATGCGCACCGGAACCTCGGCGAGCCGTGCCAGCCCCATCGCCTCTATCGCGAGAGCCGGATCGGCGCCGTCGAGCCGCGCCCAGAAGCCGAGCGCGTCGCCCAGCGTCTGCCTGGCGTCGAGCGCCAGCGTCTCGTCGGCCAGCGCTGCGCGCGCGCTCGTTACATTGCCCGCGGTGGGGCGAAGCAGGCCGGCGGCGACGCGCAGCAGGCTCGATTTGCCGATGCCGTTGGGGCCGGCGACCACCGTCGCCTCACCGGGCAGCAGGACGAGGTCGAGTTTCTCGAACAAGGCGCGGCCGCCGCGCACCGCGGTGACGCCCGCGAGCGTCAGAAGGGCTTCCCCCGCGTCGCTCACCCGGCGGCATCCTCAAGGCCATGCATGTCGGCGTCCGACAGGCCGAAATGGTGGCCGACCTCGTGGACGATCACATGCGTGATCAGATCCTCCAGCGCCACCCCGGTCTCGACCCATTCGAGCAAGAGAGCGAGGCGGTAGAGATGGATGGTCGGCGGCAATTCGCCCGACGCCCAGCTGTTCGCTTCCCGCAGCGAGCGGCCGCTGTAGAGGCCGGTCAGCTCGAACGGCGATTCCAGCTCGAGGCTGGCCAGCACTTCGTCGTCCGCCTCCTCCTCGACGCGCAGGACGACATCGCCCATCAGTGCACGAAACTGTTCCGGCAGGCGCGCGATCGCCGCATCGGCAAGCCGTTCGATCGCTTTGGCGTCGGGCGCATAGGTCTGGCGGGCGGCGGACATGCTATGGCCTTACGGAACGGGCGCGACGGGAGGAAGAGGTGAAGCTGACCAACGAACAACGCGAGGCGGCGCTGGCGGACTTGCCCGATTGGGCCTGGGACCCGGCCCGCGACGCGATCTTCCGCCGCTTCCGCTTCGCCGACTTCAGCGCCGCCTTCGCCTTCATGACCCGCGTCGCGCTGGCGGCGGAGCAGGCGGACCACCATCCGGAATGGACGAATGTGTGGAACCGGGTGGACGTGACGCTCACCACCCACGATTCCGACGGCCTGACCGCGAAAGACGTGGCGCTGGCCAAAAAGATGGACGCGATCGCCGGCGTTTGAGGGCGGCTTGCTCTCCGGCCTTACCCAAACTAGATGCCGGGCCTTCCAGAGCATGCGGAGCGGTGGCCGAGTGGTCGAAGGCGCTCGCCTGGAAAGTGAGTATACGTCAAAAGCGTATCGAGGGTTCGAATCCCTCCCGCTCCGCCACACACCCGCCTAACTCTGCTCCGCCCACTGGCCGGCGCGCCGGAAAGGCGCGGAACCGCGGTGTTCTCGCTCCTGAAACCGTGTCTCGCCCTGCTTGAAGACCGTCGCCGGGAGACGTTCCTGCGCCAATTCCGGCGCCGGTCTCTGGCGTTACCGAGCCACACACCGTTTCAGTCCCGGCCTGTTATTCCTGTTATCGCTTTAATCGAGGCGACGATGCGGGCGCGCGACCGCGCGGTTGAACCAGAAACCATCGGGTTTCCGCCACTTTCTTCAGCAATCGGCCCAGCACGACGAAAAAATAGCAGGCCGGGAACAGGTGATAAAATCGGCCGATCAGGCCGCTAAATGCACCATAACAGGCTGTATCAGGCCCTGCTGCTGTCAGACCCGAACAACCGACGCTGCTCATGCCAGTCCAGCGGCGGAGGCGCCGAGAGCAGCGACGCCAGGGTAAGCCCCGGTGGCTGCCGACCCTCGAGGATCATATTTTGAATGTCGGGCGCGAGGAAAGCGAGCGCCGAAAGCTTGCGAAGATAGGGGTCAGCGATTCCCTTCGCCTCGTCGATGGACGCGCGGGCATCCATCATGTCGATACCGTGCCTGTCCAGTTCCGCGTGGGCCCGGCGCAGGCCGGCGATCAAGGCGCGATCCGGCCGCGGCTTGCGGACGCCGGCGCCCGCATCGACCAGCCATGTCTTTCCGCCGCGCGTGCGAAGCTCCAGCGGCGATCGAAACTGGAGGATCGAATCAACAACGGCGCAGCTGTCGGGTGCTTCCACTCGGACAGTCCAGTCTTCGAGGGGAGGCGTCTCGATATCGATCATGATCCATTCACGATGGAGCTGGATGCGCTTTACGAACGACAGGAGGTCAGCAAGCAGCGCCTCCCGTCTTCCGGACCAGCGGCGCAGCCGTTCCAACAGGGTTTCCTCGAGCGGGGCGGCGGAGACGCGCGACAGCATGTCGCCCCGAACGGAGCCGCCCGTCAGCAGAGGGGCAGACACGTAGTATAGATAATGCCTGCCGTGGCGGTTGCGGGAGTGGGTCGGGGACATGCGATTGCCGTCGGCGTCGAACAGCCGCCCGACAAGCGGTGCCCGGCGGATGGTGCGCGCGCCGCGCGTGACCGCGTTGCTTGCGAGGCGCGCCTGCACCGCGTCGAACAGCGCCGGGTCGATGATGGCGGGATGCTGGCCCGGATGACTTTTGCCCTTGTGGACGATCTCGCCGAGATAGAGCCGGTTGCGCAAAAGGTGGAACAGGGCGCCGCGGCTGAACGACACGCCGCCCCGGGTCCGGCCGCTAGCGGCGGTCCATCGCTTGGTGACGACGCCCTCGGCGGCAAGAGCGCGAACAAGAGCGTTCACCGAGCCCAGCTCCAGGAAGCGACCGAAGATGGCGCGGACCAGCTCCGCCTCGGGCTGGATGACGACGAGGGTACGATCTCTCGGTTCGTAGCCGAGCGCCGGCGTTCCCCCCATCCACATGCCCCGGGCCTTGGACGCGGCGATCTTGTCCCTGATGCGCTCGCCGGTGACCTCGCGCTCGAACTGGGCAAAAGAGAGCAGCACGTTGAGGGTCAGGCGCCCCATTGAGGAGGTGGTGTTGAACGCCTGCGTCACGGACACGAACGAGACGCTGTGCCGGTCGAACAACTCCACCATCTTTGCGAAGTCAGCAAGACTGCGGGTGAGGCGGTCGACCTTGTAGACGACGATGACGTCCACCTTGCCGACGGCGATGTCCGCCAGCAGGTGAGCAAGGCCCGGCCTGTCCATCGTGCCGCCTGACCAGCCGCCGTCATCATAAGCAGTGCGTATTGTGCTCCAGCCCTCGCCCTTCTGGGAGGCGATGTAAGCCTCGCAGGCCTCGCGCTGCGCATCGAGGCTGTTGAACGACTGGTCGAGACCTTCCTTCGTGCTCTTGCGCGTGTAGATCGCGCAGCGCAGCCTTGTCATGCCGCGTCCCTCAGGCCGAAGAAGCGCGGACCGTTCCAGCGCGTACCGGTGATGGCCCTCGCAATCTCCGACAGGCTTTTCCAGTGCCGCCCGGCATAGAGAAAGCCGTCAGTCACGGCCTCCACCTCGTGCCGGGCACCTTTCCACTCCCGTGCGATCAGCGAGCCCGGGGCGAGGCGGGTCTCGTGCGCCGCCGCACTGCCGCGCAAGAGGCGTCGGGTCGCCCGGTCAAGACCGCCTTCCAGCCCTGCCTGTATGCGCCAAGCCAGGACACGGCGGAGCAGGTCGGCAGAGCGAAGCCGGGGCGGCGCGCCATAGCGCCGCCCCCATTCCTCGCGGAGCTCATTCAGCGACGCGGTCTCCAGCGTCGCGATCAACCCGGTCACGCCACGTCCGCCGCGCCGACGCGATAGACGCGGCCCGCATCGGTCTTCTCCGACGAGACCGGCTTGCCGAGCTTCTTCTTCACCGTCCCGGCAAGAAACCCGCGGACCGAATGGGCCTGCCAGCCGGTCGCTGCCATCATTGCGTCGATCGTCGCGCCGCCGGGGCGGGTCAGCAAGGCGATCACCGTGTCGGACTTCGTGGTCTTCGCGGCCGGGATCGAGCTGCTCCCAGTCGGCTTCGCAGGCTTCCGGCCCTTCACCGACGCCTGGGGGCTGGTCTTATTGTTCGTCATGTCTGCCTCCTTTGAAGCGGCGGGATCGCCGCACTGCCGCAGGCCCCGGCGACACTGGCGTGGCGGGGCTGCCGCGGGAGCCTGAGGCCCCGGAAGCAGGATGACACACGCTCTGGCGGCGCGCGAAGTCCAGTCCTTTCAGCGCAACGCGCGCAACTCTTTGGACTTGCCTATCCGGGAGAAGAGAGCACATTGGCCGCGCTCCCGTGAGAACGGGGGTGGGGCGTGGAAACCCCTCTAGTCTGCTCGGTCAACAGCATTTGCTGACGGCCGGGTGGCATGCGCGCATGTCCAGCCGGCTTGCCGGTAAAGGCGTATGCGCCTGTGACTAGCAGGTTTCCAACATCCGGCTTTGGCCGTCGCCCCGAGAGGACATAGGAGCGACGATGGCCGGGGCCAGCAAGGACAGGGACGAGCGTGCAGGCGCGCCCGTTTCGCTGTCGCTCCAGACCCACAGCTCCTCACTGGTGGAAAAGGTCCTCGAATACAGGTTTCTCGGCGGGGTCACCGCCGAGCTGCTGAAGCGCGGCATGTCGTTCGATGTCCTGCGCAGCGACGTCGACTGCCATGGCCATGACCTCGTCATCGAGGCTGACGGCGTCGTCCGGCACGTCCAGCTGAAGGGAATGATCGCAGCCGGCCGGCGCGCGAACGTGACGGTCAAAACCCAGCTTGCCGCGAAGCCATCCGGCTGCGTCGTCTGGATGCTGTACGACCCCCGCAGCTACGAACCGGTCTCCTATCGTTGGTTCGGCGCGGCACCTGGGCATCCCCTGCCTGACCTCGGCGACCGGCTGGCGCGGCACAGCAAGGGCGATGCACGGGGTCGCAAGGCGACCCGAGGTCTTCATCGGGTCGTTACCGCGGGGCGGTTCACGCCAGTCCCGGATGTCGCGCGCCTGGTCGATCTTATGTTCGGCCGGTCGGCGAACAGGTGCGTGCTCCTGCGTCATCTCGAGGGGCGCACGAGCGATTCGGATGCCCCGGCTTGGCTCGAGAATGTCCGTCGAGGTGATTTTGCCGCGATCCCTGAATTCATGGATTGGGGTGATTCGATTGACCTTGCTCACCTGGTCGACGGCTATGGGTTGGCCGGGGAACTCGGCGTTGGCGATCCCATGGATTTTGCCGAACGTCAGCTCGCGGCCGCGCGTGCCACGGGCACCTGGCCGGGCGACGCTGTCGAGCTGTGGATCAGCCTGTTTCTCGAACATCGCCGCTGGCGTTTCTCGGGTCCGTTTGAGCCGGACGAGGACATGGTTCGCCTGCTCGACGGGCTCGTCCGGCAGCTGCGGCGGGAACTGCAAATCCCGATGATCGGAAACGGAGATCAGGAAGGATAGGCTGATCGTGGCTGCCGCGCTCCTTTCCGGCGGCATTGTGAATGCGGCAGAGGCACAGCGCCGACGTGTCGCGACTTGGACCGTCAACAGGGTCACAGACCCGATTACCGGCGCCACCCGATGCACGGTCGCCGCTCTCGACCGGACGGGGCATATGAGGTCCACGCGAACCGGCGGCATTTATCCGGTGGTGGAGATGAACAGCGAGTTCGGGCTTCTGGTAGGTGTCAGTAGCGGAGGCCAGATCCGGCTGCCCACCGGTGATATCTTGTGGAGAGTGGATGATCGGCCGTTCCGCACCCTGCGTCCGCAGGATAATCCAGCCGCGCAGCCCACTGCCTCGACCGCATCAGGCGCGGCAGAACTTGCGCGGGTCTATCAGGTCAGCGCCGCCTATACCGCCACTTCGACGATGGCGAGCGGCGAGCGGGCCCGCGAGATGCTCGAGGAAATGCTTGCCGGGCGAACACTGATCTACAGGCAGGCCGGCAGCGCCGGGACGTTCGGTCTAGTCGATCCGGGCGCCGCGGCGGTCGGTCAGGTCACCCGCGAGGGGCTCGTGCCTTATCAACTCGATGGGTCATTCCGTGATGGGTTGCAGGCCTGCGGCATCGCGGTCGGTACCAACTGACTATCGTCTGCTTTGCGCCCTCACCGGCCATCAGCCGCTGAACACGGATTGGTGCGAGCCGTTCAATGGCTGCTATTTGTACTATTCGAGCCGGCGCCAACCGTCCGCGGCCTTCAGCTTGATCCTCGACGCCCTGCCCTGCGCTACCGAGGAGCTTAGCGGCGGCGGAATGTCCGCTCTCGGACCTTACCGTTGTTTACCCAAACGTCCGGGATGGGCGCTGAGCAGCCGTGTCGGGAGCGGCAGAACCTGACCCGCGCGGATTGAAACCGTCTTCAGCGGGTTGCCAGCTGGCGGTGCCCCGTCACGATGCCAGGATCGTCACTCGAGCAGCTTCGCGGCGATCAATGCGCTTGGATATCGATCGATAGTGAGTTCTACCCAGTATCAACCTGCTTTAAAAGTTGGGGTAGTATCGGTCAGATTGACATGGTGAGGATATAGCCTATGTAGACCTATCTACTTCAGGAGATATGCGGTGACTCGAGACGATATGGAGCAGCTGACGGCGCACACTGACGTGAAGGCGGAAAGGGTCCGGATCCTGTATCGGGCCGGGGCGTCGCGGTCGGAAATCGCCGCGTTCCTCGATATCTCCTATCAGCACGTCCAGAACACGCTGAAGCGCAGCGGCCTGCTGGCCACGCCGGTCCAAGATGAACCGGCGGGAGCGTTGAACGGTGCCCATGCCTTCGTGGCCTTGACGCTCGGCAGAAACAACATGCTCGCGCTTCCCGATGAGCTGGTGAGCCAAGCGGGCCTCGCGGCAGGAGACGAGTTGGTGTGCACGATCGAATCCGGTCGGCTTGTCATCATGACCCATGAGAGGGCGGCCAGCCTGCTCATGGAAGCGGCGCTGCGGCACATGCCGGGCCAAGCCGACCTGCTTGGAACTCTACTTGGTCGCGGCAAGCGACCACCAAGTAGTTGATCCAGCAGACACGAAGGAACATTGCCATGAACCATGTTGTCCCGGAGGCTTGGTCTCCGGAGGTCGAGCTGCGCCCGCTCGCCTCGCTCAAGCCGGCGAGGCGGAACGCGAGGACGCACTCCGACAAGCAGGTGGAACAGATCGCCGCGTCGATCACGCATTTCGGGTTCACCAACCCGATCATCGTCGATGGCAAGGGCCGCATCGTCGCCGGTCACGGACGCGCCGCCGCGGCCCGGTTGCTCGGCATGACGGACGTCCCGGTCATCCTCGTCGATCACCTCGGCGAAGATGCGCTCCGGGCCTACGCGTTGGCCGACAACCAGGTCGCCCTGAACGCTGGCTGGGACGACGAGATCCTCCGGATCGAGCTGGCCGAGTTGCAGATCCTCGAACTGGGATTCGACATCGAGATTACCGGGTTCGGGACCACCCAGATCGACCTCCTGATCGATGGCGGCGTCGGCAAGAAGCTCCCTGCTGACGAGACCCTGCCCGTGCTGGACCCGCGCGTCACGACCGGTGTCGAGGAAGGTGATCTCTGGATCCTCGGCGACCACCGGCTGCTGTGCGGCAACGCGCTGGAAGAGAGCGGCTACGTTACCCTGATGGGAGAGGAGCGCGCCCGGATGGTGTTCTCCGATCCGCCCTACAACGTCAGGGTCGGTGGCCACGTGGGTGGCCTTGGCAAGGTCAAGCACGCGGAATTCCGCATGGCCTCCGGCGAGATGAGCAGGTCAGCGTTCACGACGTTCCTGCGCACGACGTTCGCCCACGCGGTCGCGTTCAGCATCCCGGGGTCGATCCATTTCCTGTGCATGGACTGGCGCCACATGGGCGAGATGCAGGAGGCGGGGGAGGCCGTCTATTCCGAGCTCAAGAACCTGTGCATCTGGGTCAAGGACAATGGCGGCATGGGCAGCCAGTGGCGCTCGCGCCACGAGCTGGTCTACGTCTGGAAGGCCGGCGATGCGCCGCACCTGAACACGGTCGAGCTGGGTCGGAATGGCCGCTACCGCACCAACGTCTGGGAATATCCGGCTGCCTCGAAGACCGGCAGCGATTCTGACCTTGCGATGCATCCGACGGTGAAGCCGGTGCCGATGATCATCGACGCCATCAAGGATACCTCGAAGCGCGGCGAGATCGTGCTCGACATGTTCGGCGGGTCCGGCTCGACGCTGATTGCCGCGGAGAAGGCAAAGCGCTGCGCGCGGCTGATCGAGCTCGAGCCCAAGTATTGCGAGGTGACGATCCGGCGCTGGCAGGAGCTGACCGGCCGAGAGGCCGTGCTTGCCGGCACGGGCGAGAGCTTCGCTGTGGTGCACGCGCGGCGTCACGAGGAGATGGAGCGGGCCTGCGACCTCGCGCTGGACGGGGAGCTCGCCTGATGGGAAATGTTCAGCGCGATGCGCATGGCCGCATCCTCCGCGGTTCGCCCTCACTCAATCCGCAGGGCCGCCCGCGTGAAGAGGCGCGCCTGTTCACCTCGGACCAGGTGACCAAGGATTTCCTCGGGCTTCTCGATGAGCCGGTGACTGTGAAGGTCGCGGGCGAGGAGAAGCGTATGCCCGCGATCATGGCAATCTACCGGAAGATGGTGCAGCTGGCCGCGGAGGGTGACTGGGGCGCGATCAGGAAGGTGGTGGAGCTGCGGGAGAAGTATGCGAATGCGCGGACGGAGACGCTTGCCGGGCTCATCACCCAGATTTCGAGGATCCGCGAGGAATACGCCGCGGCGGACGAATCCATGCCGAATGAGGTCTGGGATCTGGTGGACCAGGCACAGCAGGTCGTGAACGAGGGTGCGCTGCGCCCGGGCTAGGGGTCTTTGAGGCAAGGGCCCGGTCTCGCAGGTTTGCGAACCCGGGCTCGAACCAGTTTTCACATAACGCCAGTTCCCGGGCCGACCGGTCAATCCTCATCCTCGCCGAACAAGCGCTGCCGCTCCAGCCGAGCCTCTAGCCCGGCTCCGAAAGTCTCGCCGCGGAGCTGCTCGAGCCGCGCCTCCGCCCAGCGCCGCAGCCACCGTCACCTACGCCAGCTAAGCATTTGTAGTATTGACATAAAATCTTGATCGCCGTTGGTTGCTCCCACAATCTTTCCCACAGGCCGCGGTGGCTTGCGTCACGAGCATATCGCTCTTCAAGCGTTGCCCGGTACAGGCTCCGGGCTGGGCTCAGCCGAAGTATCGTTCGCGGCCGGCGCCACGCGCAACCGCGCCATGTGCAGGGCAGAAAGAAGGAAGTGTGCGCTCGAGGCTGCGTACGAAGGGGCCCGATAGGCCCGGTCGAGCTCGTTTCTCGCGCGGCGGATGTGGTATTCGCGATCGGATTCCGCGTGCATGATCTCACCTCCAGACGAGGATAGAAATCCGCAAGCGGTGCGCGTTGCGTTGATCTATCTCATTATCGGCGCGCAGCGGGCAGCTAAATGGGGCGGTACAGGAGCAGGCGTGAAGATCAGTTTCTATGGCCATCTCGCCGAGCTTGTCGGCCGCGAAATCGAGATCGCCGTGCCGCCGGCGGCCGTCACCGTCGGCGAGATGCGGTCCTTGCTCGCGCGCCTTTACCCACACGCGGCGGGCGAGCTGGCGAGCCTTTCGCTGCGCGCCTGCGTCGACGACCGGATGGTGGCCGAGGATTTTCCCGTGGCCGGGGCGGGAACGGTCGCCTTCTTTCCGCCGCTGTCCGGAGGATGAAATGAGCGTCACGGCGATCCTGGCGGAGCAGGCGTTCAGCGCGAAGGACGAATATGCGCGCTTCCTCGACATGGTGACGGACGAAGGCGGCATCGTCAGCTTCACCGGCGTCGCCCGGCCGCGCAGCCGTGATGGCGCGCCCGTCGCGCGCCTGTTCCTGGACCATCACCCGCGCCTGACCCGGCAATCGCTGGAGGAGATCGCCCGCGCCGCGGCGGAGCGTTTCAGCGTCGGCAAGCTCCGCATCGTCCACCGCTGCGGCATGATCGAGCCGGGCGAGCCGATCGTCTTCGTCGCCGCCGCGTCGGCGCATCGCCGCGCCGCGTTCGAGGCGGCCGATTATCTGATGGACCGCCTGAAGACCGACGCGGTCTTCTGGAAACGCGAGGATGCGGTGGACGGCGCCCGCTGGATCGAGCCAACCGCCGCCGACCGCGCCGAACGGGCGCGCTGGAGCGAATGATGGCGGGGATCGACGAAACGCTGACCTTCTATCCGCTGCGGATCGCGGTGCTGGCGATTTCCGACACGCGCACCGAGGAAACGGACACGTCCGGCCGCCTGCTGGCCGAGCGGCTGACCGCGGCCGGCCACGAACTGGCCGGGCAGGCGATCGTGCCGGACGATGTCGAGGCGATCCGCGCGCAAGTGCGCGCCTGGGTGGCGGATGAAGGCGTCGATCTCATCATCTCCACCGGCGGCACGGGCTTCGCGCCGCGCGACGTGACGCCCGAAGCGATCCAGCCATTGTTCCGGCGCGAGATGGACGGGTTCGCGATCGTCTTCCACCAGGCGAGCCTGGGCACGATCGGCGTCTCCACCCTGCAATCGCGCGCCCTTGCCGGGCAGATCGAGGACAGTTTCATCTTCTGCCTGCCGGGCTCGACGGGCGCCTGCCGCGACGGCTGGGACCTGGTGCTCGGCAAAGAGCTGGACAGCCGCTACCGCCCCTGTTCGCTGGCCGGGCAGATTCCCCGCCTGCGACATTTGTGCGCATGACCGGCCTGTGCTGCCCCGACAGGCCGGGGCAGGCGCCAAAGGTGGACCCATCGGGAGACCGGAGCGCATGATTTCGTTCGACGAGGCGGTCGCGATCGCCGCCGGAGCCGCGCATCCGCTGGGAACCGAGCGGGTCGCGCTGCACGAAGCACAGGGCCGCGTGCTGCGCGAGGATGTTCGCGCCGCCGTCGCGTCGCCGCCCGGGGACGTGTCGGCGATGGACGGCTATGCGGTGCGGGAGGCGGACCTCGCGGACTTTCCACTGCGCCTCCGGGTCGTTGGGGAAGCCTTCGCCGGTGCCGGCGCCGAGGTGCCGCTCCAAAGCGGAACCTGCATCCGCATCTTTACCGGCGCGCCGGTGCCCCCAGAGGCGGACCGCGTCGTGATCCAGGAAATGGTGCGGCGTGACGGCGACATGGTGGCGATCGAGGCACATCCGGGACCCGCGCGGCACATCCGCAAGCGCGGCTCGGACTTCGGCACGGGCGACCTGCTGGTCCCCGCCGGACGGAGGCTGGGCTATCGGGAGCTGGTCGCGATGGCGGGCGGCGACCATGCCGAGGTCGCCGTGGCGCGGCGTCCCCGGCTCTCTTTACTCAGCACCGGTGACGAGCTGGTGCCACCCGGCACGGCCGCCGGCGCGGGCGAGGCGACCCCGGAAAGCGTGTCCTATGGCGTCGCCGCCCTGGCCGAGACATGGGGCGCGGTGGTGGGCGGCCGGCGGCGGCTGCGCGATGACCTGCCGGCGATGGAGGAGGCTGCGGCGCGGGCCGTGCGCGATGCCGATCTGGTCGTTGTGACGGGCGGCGCGTCCGTCGGGGAAAAGGACTTCGCCAAGGCGATGTTCGCGCCGCTGGGGCTGGAATTGCTGTTTGCCAAGGTCGCGATCAAGCCCGGCAAGCCGGTCTGGCTCGGGCGGGCCGGCGGGCGAATCGTGCTCGGCCTGCCCGGCAACCCCACCTCGGCGCTGGTGACGGCGCGCCTGTTCCTCACGCCGCTGCTGGCCGGAATGACCGGCCGCGATCCCGCCGAGGCGCTGCGCTGGCGCACGCTGCCGCTTGCGGCGCCCGTCGGCCTCGTGGGCGACCGCGAGACCTTCGCGCGCGGCGTGGTCGCGGACGGCGCGGTGCGCATTCTCACCAACCAGGATTCGAGTGCTCAGAAGTCCCTGGCGGACTGCGACCTGCTCGTGCGGCTAGTGCCCGGAAGCGCCGGGATCGAAGCCGGGCACATGGTCGAGGTGCTGGACTTCTGACGCTAGCCGGCGTTCGGCCTCGGCGCGGCCGGCTTCGTCGTTCACGTTGAAGAAGCCGTCCGGCGGGAAGGCGACCGCGACGAACCCCGCGGCCTCCGCGAAGCCGACAAGGGAGCGCCTGCCCGTAGCGAGATAGGGGCCAAGCCGGTCCAGCGCCGCCACCTGCCACAGCGCGCAGGCCGGGTGGAGGTCCGGCCCGGTCGCGGGAACGGCGACGAGCCGGGTGCCGATCCCGGCGCGAAGGCGCGGGGCAAAGTCGGCCGGCAGGAAAGGGACGTCGCAAGGGACGGTCAGCGCGAATGCGCGACCGGCGCCGCGCGCCGCCTCCAGCGCCGCTTTCAGCCCCGCCAGTGGCCCCGCCGTGCCGGCAACGTCGATTAGCAGCGGCAGGCCTGTTCCCGGCACCTGGCCGGGCTCCCGCACCGACAGGCGGACATCTTGCGACCAGCCGCGCGCCGCGCGCACGGC
>JAFAEG010000089.1 GCA_023424095.1 Pseudomonadota bacterium
GGGCCGGGCGGCGGACCGCGGGACGGCGCGGCGCGGCGCGGTGACGCACGGCGCGTTCCTCGATCACTTCCTCGATAATCTCCTCGGTCACCACCGTCTCGCCGGGAATGATCGTGGTCTCGGTGACGATCACCGTGCCGCCGCCGCCATAGCCATAGCCGTAGCCATAGCCGCCATGGCCATAGGCGCTGCCGCCGGACACGCCATAGGCGCCATGGCCGTAGCCATAGCCGCCATGGCCGTAGGCGTCGCCGCCGTAGTGCGCATCATAGCCGCCCTGTCCGCCGTCGCGGCGGACGATCACGTTCACTCGGCGCCCGTCACGGTCATATTCGTAACGCTCGTCACGATCGTAGCGGCCATCGCGCTCGTCATAGCGCGCGTCGCGGTCGTAACGATCGTCGCGCCTGGTCCCCCGGCCATCATAATCATAGCGGTCGTAACCGGCGCCGCAGGCATACATGCCACGGCAGTCATAGCCCTGGCGGCGCTCGCGCTCGACGCGGGCATGCTCGCCCCGGCCCGGCTGATAATCGCCGCGGCCGACATAATAAGGAATGCCCTGGCCGTCGCGCGCCCAGCGCTCGCCGCCGCGATCCCAGTTCATCCCCCGGCGGCTGCCGTGCACATAGCCGCGGCCATCGACCAGATAGGCGTCGTCATAATAGCGGATCCACTGCCGCTGGGGGCCCGGATCGATGAAGCCGTAAAGCTGCCAATTCTGCACATGATATTGCGGCTGCTGCCAGAAGCCGCCGAAGCCGAAGCCGCCGAAGAAGCTGCCATTGTTCCAGCCGCCGCGATTCCAGCCGCCGTTCCAGCCACCCCCATGGCCCCAGCCGCCATTGCCGCCATTCCAGCCGCCGCCATGCCCGCCGCCCGGACGCGGGCCCGGATTGTGGCCACCGCCCGGATGGCCGCCGCGGCCCGCCGTCTGGGCCTGCGCGGCCCCGGCGATCAGGATCGCACCGGCGGCGGCAATCAATGCGAGCTTCTTCATGGGGACGCGCTCCTCAGCTTCTCACGCCGCGAACGCGGCCCGGCCCTGCGCGACTCGCAAGGATGGTTAGGAGAAACTTAACGCGCGGCCGGAGCCACCGCCACAGCGCCGAGGCGGGGCGCCAGACGCTGTATCAATTCGGCACAGCCGGCCGCGTCTTCCTGGTCGAAGCGGGCCGGGCTCGGGCTGTCGAGGTCGAGCACGCCCAGCAATGCGCCGTCATGCAGGATCGGCACGACCAGTTCCGACCGGCTCGCGGCGTCGCAGGCGATGTGGCCGGGGAAAGCGTGGACATCCTCGACCAATTGCACCTCGCGGCTCGCCGCCGCCGCGCCGCACACCCCGCGCCCGAACGGGATGCGGATACAGGCCGCCTTGCCCTGGAACGGCCCCAGCACCAGCTCATCGCCGACATTGCGATAGAAACCGGCCCAGTTCAGGTCCGGCAGGGCGTCGAACAGCAGGGCCGAAACATTGGCCATGTTGGCGATCGCGTCGGGCTCGCCCGCCGTTACGGCCTCCGCCGCTTCGATCAGCTGGCGATACAATTCGGGCTTGTCGGCCACGCTCAGATTGAAGTCGAACATGGCCTCTATCTAGGGCGCGGCGGCGGCGGAAACCATGTCGGGATCGCCGCAGGTCATTGCGCGGCGGCAATGACGCGGCAATAATCGGATCATGCGCAGCTTCGTTTTCGCCGCCTCGCTTCTTCCGCTCCTGCTGGCAGGGTGCGGCGGCCCGATCGCCAACAATGCGGTCAACAGCGTGAATGTGGTGGCGGAAGAGGGGATCGAGGACGTCAACAGCTCGATCGAGGGCGACCAATTGACCCCCGATCTCGAGGCGGTCGACGACCTCGCCGGCAATCGCGTCGCGCCGCAGCGCTAGCAAGCGGGAACCTCGCACCCCAGATCGGCATTTCGAACCCCACAGCCAAGGAGCGGTCATGAAGGGCTATGTCGACAATATCGAGGAACGGACCCTCGAAAGCATGGATTTCCGCCGCGTGCTCTACACCGGCAAATATCTCCAGCTGGTGCTGATGACGCTTCAGCCGGGCGAGGAAATCGGCGCCGAGGTGCACGAGGATCGGGACCAATTCTTCCGCATCGAAGGCGGTTCAGGCGAAGTGCTGATCGACGGCACGACCCACGCCATCAAGGATGACGACGCGATCATCGTCCCGGCTGGTGCCCGCCACAATGTCCGCAACACCGGCGATGCGCCGCTGCAATTCTACACGCTCTACGGTCCGCCCGAACATCGCGACGGCGTCGTCCACACGGACAAGGCCCAGGCCGAGCGGGACCATGACAACGACCATTGGGACGGCGAGACGACGGAATAGGGATCCCTCTCCCCCGTCATTCCAGCGAAAGCTGGACTCTCTTTGCCTTCACGTCGTCCGAAGAAAGGAGATTCCAGCTTTCGCTGGAATGACGGGCTGCGGGCTCAGGCCCGATCCAGCTTCCGCCCCAGCACCACGAACAGGTAGATCAACGGCGGCACCAGCACGAGCGACAGCACCACCTTGGCGATGACCTGGCCGATCAGCAGGTTGGTGATGTCGAACTCGCCATAGAAAGCGAGCGTGACGAAGATCACGGAATCGATCGCCTGGCTCAGCGCGCTGGCGATCGCGCCGCGCACCATCAGGCCCAGCGTCTTCGTCTCCGTCGCTTCGCCGCGCAGCCGAACGAAAATCCATACGTTCAGCAGCAGCGAGACGCCATAGGCGACGGGGCCCGCGGCCACGACCCGCCAGAATTGCCCGTGCACGAGCGAGAAGGCTTCGTTGGCGCCCGGTCGGCCGTTGAGCATGTCGGGCGAGGCCGGCAGCGCCAGCACCAGCGCCATCAGGACGATCGACAGGCCGAGCGGCAGGAAGCCCCACCAGACCAGCCCCTTGGCGACCTTCTCGCTATGCAGCTGCGCCATCGCGCTCGAGATGACGACGAGGAACAGGAAGGCGAAGATGCCGGCCTCCACCGCGAGCTGGGTCGGCCAGAGCTGCACCTGCTTGAAGGCGAGGAAGCCCGCCAGCACCGCCATGCCGCCATACAGCATCGAGAAGACGAAGAAGGAGCGGGAGTTTGCGGGCGCGGGCTGGGTCATAAGCGGGCCTTCATCGAGTCTGGGCGGCCGCACCAGCGCGAGCCCTCCCCCTGTGCGGCAACGCTAGCCGCAACTCCCGCGCCAAGGAAGTGGCCTCGCGCCGCCGCTTGCCATCGCACCATTCCCGCGCCAATCATCGCCGCTTGCCCGCGCCGGTTCGCGCGGGGCGGAGGGGTTTTCGAGACATGCAATATATCGGCGTCGCCGGCATCGCCGTCATCCTGTTGATCGCCTTCGCGCTCTCGTCGAACCGCAAGGCGATCCGCCTGCGCGTGGTCGGCGCGGCCTTCGCGCTGCAGGCCGGGATCGCGGTGCTGGTCCTCTATACGCCGTGGGGCCGCGACGCGATTGCGGGCATGGCGCAGGGCGTCTCCAACCTGCTCGGCTATGCTAATCAGGGCACCGAATTCCTGTTCGGTCCGGCGGCCTCCAATCCGCTTGCCAACACCTTCGCCATCGCCGCTCTGCCGGTGATCATCTTCTTCGCCGCGCTCGTCGCGATCCTCTATTATCTCGGCATCATGCAGCTGATCGTGCGCTGGGTCGGCGGCGCGATCGGCTGGATCACCGGCGTCGGCCGGGTCGAGGCTTTGGGTTCCGCCGCCAACATCTTCGTCGGCCAGAGCGAATCGCCTCTGGTCGTGCGGCCCTATCTCGCCTCGCTGACGCCGGCGCAGCTCTTCACTTTGATGGTGGTCGGCATGGCCGGCGTCGCGGGCACGATCCTGGCGGCCTATGCCAGCCTGCTCGGCCCGGACTCGCTGCCCTATCTGCTCGCCGCCGCCTTCATGTCCGCCCCCGGCGGCATCCTGATGGCGAAGATCATCATGCCGGACGAGCCCGCCAAGGAGCCGGAATTGCCGCTGGCCGGCGCCAGCGACGCCCCCGCCGATGCGTCGGAGGAGAAGGTCGAACTGGCCGAGACGTTCGAGGAGGGCGAGCGGCCCGCCAACATCATCATGGCGGCGGGGCAGGGTGCCCAGACCGGCGTGAAGCTCGCCGTCGCGGTCGGCGCGATGGTGCTGGCCTTCGTCGCCCTGGTCGCGCTCGCCAACGGCATCCTGTCCGGCATCGGCGGCTGGTTCGGCTATGAGAACCTCACCTTCCAGTCCATCGTCGGCACCATCTTCCAGCCGGTCATGTATCTGATCGGCGTGCCGTGGGAGCAGGCGGGCGAGGCTGGCGGCCTGTTCGGCACCAAGATCGTGCTGAACGAATTTGTCGCCTTCATCGATCTGGGCGGGTTGGCACCGGCGACGTTCGATCAGCGCAGCCTCGCCATCGTCACTTTCGCGCTCTGCGGCTTCGCCAATTTCAGCTCGATCGCGATCCAGCTGGCGGTGACCGGCAACCTCGCCCCCAATCAGCGCCCGAACATCGCCAAGCTCGGCATCCGCGCGCTGATCGCGGGCAGCCTGGCGAACCTGATGAGCGCGGCGCTGGCGGGTCTGCTGCTGGCGTAGCGGCAGGCCTTATTGGGGGTCGGGAAGCCGGTAGTTCATCGCTGTCGACACCATCATGGGTTCGACCACCAAAACCCCGTTCTCGAAGCCGCGCGGGCGCCCGACGAACAGGCCCGCGCCGCCGCGCGTGCGATAGCAAACCACCCTGAGCTCGTCGTTGCCGAGCCTTTTCTGAACGATTATCGCGGACCGCCTCGGGCCTTGAATGACCCGAAGAACGTTCGCTCGAACGCCGGAGGTGTAGAGGGCGTTGTCGTCGATATGCGGGGTTCCGAAATCGACCTCGGCCACGATGAGGTCGGGAGAGAGGCGTTCGGGAAGGGCGTCGTGAGTAAGACTCAATGCGAACTGCGGACTCCAGATGCGGCATGCGTTCGCCGGAGCCGCGCTCATGGCCATGACGAGGATGCTCGTCAGCAATGCGCCTCTTCGTTTCATGCCGAATGGCTCCTTTCGCGACGTCGTACGCGCATTTGTGAACGTCTGCTTCTAGGGTACACGTCTGTTACGCTGGCGACGATGGCGCCGGCGACTTAAGGATTTGCATATGGCTACCACACTCGACTCAGTCGCCTCGGTCTCGCTGACCGATTCAGATCGCGATCCCGAAGGCTTTGCCGCGGCGATCGGCGGTTCGTTCGAACGTTATGGCTTCGCGATCGTCGCCGATCACGGCATCCCGACCGATCTGATCGCCCGCGCCGAGGAGAAGGCCAAGGCCTTCTTCGCGCTGCCGGAAGAGGTGAAGCGCGCCTACCATCTGAAGGGCACTGGCGGCGCGCGCGGCTACACCCCGTTCGGGATCGAAACCGCCAAGGGCGCGACCGCGTTCGACCTCAAGGAATTCTGGCATGTCGGCCGCGAGCTGGCGCTGGGACATCCCTATCAGGAGATGATGGCGCCGAACGTCTGGCCGGAGGAAGTCGAGAGCTTCAAGGCGACCTTCCTCGAACTGTTCGCCGCCTTCGACAAGGCCGGCGCGCGCATTCTGGAAGCGATCGCGCGTTATCTTGGCCTCGCCCCGTATTTCTTCGTGGACACGGTCCGTGACGGCAATTCGGTGCTGCGCCTGCTCCATTACCCGCCGACCTCCGGCGAGGGGCCCAACGTCCGCGCCGGCGCGCATGAGGACATCAACACCATCACCCTGCTGCTGGGCGCCGAGGAAGCCGGGCTGCAATTGCTGGACCGCGATGGCCAGTGGCTGCCGGTCACGCCGAAGGAAGGCGAGCTTGCCGTCAATGTCGGCGACATGCTGCAGCGGCTGACCAACAAGGTGCTGCGCTCGACCACGCACCGGGTGGTGAACCCGCCGGTCGAGCGGCGCGGCGTGTCGCGTTACTCCATGCCCTTCTTCCTGCACTTCCGACCGGATTATCTGATCGATTCTCTGCCCGGCTGCGGCGATCCGGCGACCGCCGAAGCGCCGATCACCGCGCACGATTATCTCAACGAGCGTCTCCGCGAGATCAAACTGGCCTGAACGCCGTGGCTGATCTGCGCCTCGAGACCGAACGTCTGATCCTGCGCCCGACCGCGCCGGAAGACTTTGACGGCTGGGCAGAACTGATGGCCGACGACAGCGCGCGCTTCATCGGCGGCCCGGTGCCGCGCGAGGCGTCCTGGCGCGGCTTCATGGCGATGGCCGGCTCCTGGTCGATGCTCGGCTACGGCATGTTCTCGATGATCGAGAAAGCGACCGGCCAATGGGTCGGCCGCACCGGCCCGTGGCAGCCGGAAGGCTGGCCCGGCACCGAAATCGGCTGGGGCGTGCTCCCGTCGGCCGGCGGCAAGGGCTATGCCCATGAGGCGGCGGTGGCGAGCATGGACTGGGCGTTCGACACGCTCGGCTGGACCGACATCATCCACTCGATCGATCCGGCCAACACGGCCTCCATCGCGCTCGCCGAGCGCTTAGGCTCGACCTATCGCGGGCCAGGCAAGTTGCCGTCCCCCTACGAGCATTTCGACATCGCTTTATGGGGCCAGACCCGCGAGCAATGGCACGCGCGCCGGGCGCAGGCCTAAAGCTTCGGCCTCTCATGCCGCCTCACCCCCACGCGACGACTCGGCCGCGTCGGGGGAGGGTAACATGGCCGATGCTCAGTCGCGGCTGGCCCGCTAGCGCGCGTCGCCGCGCTCGATGGCGGGGAGACCGGCAAGAAGAGCTTGCAAATGAGCGGCATAACGCTGCTCGGCCGGCGAAGGCGCCTCATCGCTTGCATCCTGTAGCCGCCAGACGGATAGCCATGCCTCCGCGATCGACCGGAATTGCGCGGGCATCTCGTAAGCCGGGGTCAGCCGCTCCGCCGAGCGCAGACTTTGCAAGGCATCGAAGCGGTGGTCATCGTCGCCGTTGGCCCCCCGCGCCTCCAGCCCGAGTTGCCGCCTGTGATAGGCCGCCCTCAGCATGAACAGGCGGCGCAATTCGTTGCTCCTCCCTCCCCTCGGGCAAGTCAGGCAGCCCACGGCCCGTTGCTCAGGTAGGAGTTGGGTCGCTGCGTCGAAACTCGTCTGGTGAAGCAAATCGGGCGCTGTCGGCGTGTGTGGTCCGGCGTCGCTGATCAGGTCGAGCGCGGCGCGCGCGAGCCAATAGCTGATCACGCGGGCAGCGAAACCATCCTCGCGGCAGGCCGCCTCGACCTCCTCGACACCGGCCCAACCGGAACTGATGTCGCAAAAGTCCTCGCCACCGCTGTAGGCGACCATCGCGGCGCGGGCATAAACTGGTCGGTCAAGCGCGGCCAACAGCGCCCGTGCTGCGCTAATGTCCTGCGGCGCGCGGCTGATTTCGGCGCGCAGGATGGCCGCCCGCACCTGCAGAGTCTCGCCGCGACCGGGATCGAGATTGAAGGTCAGCAGCCCGCGCGCCGGCGCTGTATCCTCAAGGGGCTCGGCGAATCGCGCCGACGAAACCAGCGCATCGGCAAAGGTAGCCGCCTTGGCCTGAAAGCGCGCGGAACCGAACCGCTCACCCGCCTTCAGGTAGGTCTCGGCCAGCCAGGCATAGGTGTCGCGCTCGTTGATCAGCCGCTCGAGCGCCCGGTACCTGGGCCTTGATGCCAGGAAACGGTGCGGCGCCGAATAGTTGGCGCCTTCCGGCCGCGGCACCAGATGCGCCCGGCGTAGGTCTGGCAAGGCCGCCGACCAGGCGCGGGCGAGATCGCGTAGGTAGGCGTCCGCCGCCGGCAGCCCCGCCAACGCGAGGCGTTCGACATAGGCGAGCGCGGCAGCGGCGCTTTGCTCGGTCCCGAACGACTCGTGCCAGTCCAGCAGCGGACCGCCCAGCGAACGACTGTAAGTGCACGGCAGCCCCACCAGCGCCTGGAGGCTGGTCGGAACCGGATCTTGCAGGATTCGGCGTGTCTCATCGGCGCTCGCTGACCAGCGTGGCCCGCCAACGCAGATGATGGCCTCTTCCAAATCCGGTTCGACGTCTTGGGCATGTGCCGGAGCCGCCATTCCGGCACATGCGATCGCGAACAGGGAAACAATGCGCACCGTAAGTCCTCCGCGTGGGAAAGACTTACGGCCGCCCGGTAAAGAAAAACAATCCGGCGCGGAGCAATGCTCAGTCGAACATTGCGCCGTAGCGCTTGGCGGTGCGGTCGCGCCAATGGCCGCGATGGTAAGCGTCGCTGGCGATCAGCGGCATCACCGTGGTGGCTTCCGCGAACACCATCTGCTCGATGCCGGTGTTCACCTTGCCCCAGCTCGCGGCCTCCTGCAGCGTCGAGGACGAGCAGGCGCCGTCGCGCACGTCGGCGACGGTGATCTGCACCGCATATTTGTGCACCTCGACATCGTCATGGCCGAGGATCTCGGCGCAGACGACCGTGTCCTGGATGAAGTTCTTCGGCACGCCGCCGCCGATCATGAGGAGGCCGGTGGTACCCGCCTTGATCTTGATGTCGGTCAGCTCGCGGAAGTCGGCGATGCTGTCGATGGTGAGGTAAGCCTCGCCCGCCTTCATCCGGTCGACCTGATGCTTGACCAGCCCGAAGCCGGCCGAGCTGTCGGTGAAGGCCGGGCAGAAGATCGGCACGTCATGCTCGAAGGCGAGCTTGACCAGGCTGTTGTCCTTCTTGCCGTGGGTCATCAGGTAGCGCCCCATCTCGCGGATGAAGGCGCGCGAGCTGTAAGCCTTGGGCTCCAGCGTCTCGGCGATCTCGAAGATGGTGTGATCGACATTCTGCAGCGCCACCTCGTCGATATAGGTGTCGTAGATGCGGTCGATGTAGAGCGAGCGCAGGGTATCGTCGTCGGGGATTTCCTTGGCCTGATAATGCTTGTGGCCAAGCGCCTCGAAGAAATCCATGTCGACGATGGTCGCGCCGGTGGCGACGATCATGTCGATCATGTTGTTGCGCAGCAGCTCGGCATAGAGGTCCATGCAGCCGCCGGCTGAGGTCGAGCCGGCGACGACCAGGGCGACCGAGCATTCCTTGTCGGCCAGCATCTGGTTGTAGATGTCCGCGGCGCGGCCGGTGTCGCGCGACGAGAAGCTCATCTTCTTCATCGCATCGACGATCGGGCGGGCGTCGAAGCTGGTGATGTCGATATGCTCGACGACCTGGCTCAGCAGCTCGGCCTTGCGGGTGTCGTTGATGGGGGTGTCGGTCACTTCGGTCTCCAATAGGAATAGCCGTCATTCCAGCGAAAGCTGGAATCTCTTTGCTTCAAAACAGAAGGGAGATTCCAGCTTTCGCTGGAATGACGGGATTTAGCGCGTCGAGCGTTACAGCGTAACGACGTTCGAGGCTTCCTGGCGTTCCTCGCTCTCGGCGTAGAGGCTCGCCATCGGCTCGTCCTTCGCCTCGACCGTCATGCCCGCGCCAAAGCCGTTGAAGCGGGTGCGCATCGCGGTGCCATAGGCGCCGAGCATGCCGATCTCGACATAATCGCCCGCCTTCACGTCCGCCGGCAGCATGAACGGCCCGGCCATATGGTCGAGATCGTCGCAGGTCGGCCCGTAGAAGCTGAACGCCATGTCGCGGGTGTGCGATTCTTCCTCGCGCACCAAAGCGACCGGGAAACGCCAGCCCACGTGGGCGGCATCGAACAAGGCGCCATAGGCACCTTCGTTGATGTAGAGCTGGTCGCCGCGGCGCTTCTCCACGCGCACCAGCACGCTGGCATATTCCGCGCACAGCGCCCGGCCCGGCTCGCACCACAATTCAGCGGAGTAGGAAATCGGCAGATCCTCGAAGGCGCGGCCGATCACCTCGAAATAGGCTTCGAGCGGCGGCGGCTCCATGCCGGGATACCAGGACGGGAAACCGCCGCCGACATCGACGATGTCCACGGTGACCGCCGCCTCGACGATCGCGGCGCGCACGCGCTCCATCGCCTCGCCATAAGCGGCCGGAGTCATCGCCTGGCTGCCGACATGGAAGCAGATGCCGAGCGCGTCCGCCGCCTGGCGGGTCGCGATCAGCAGATCCTTCATCTCGTCCGGCTCCGCGCCGAACTTGGCGGCGAGGCTGAGCTTCGAATGATCGGAGCTGACGCGGATGCGAACGCACAGATTGAGGTCGCTCGCGGCGACACCGTCGGTCGCGGTCGCGTCGACGATCTTTTCCAGCTCGTCCATCGTGTCGAGCGAGAAGGTGCGCACGCCAAAGGCGAAATAGGCCTCGGCGATCGCTTCTTCCGACTTCACCGGATGCATGAAGCAAAGCGTCGCCTGCGGCAGCGTTTCCGCCACCAGCGCCACTTCGGCCAGCGAGGCCACGTCATAATGGGTGATGCCCGCGGCCCACAGCTCACGCAGCAAGGCGGGATCGGGATTGGCCTTCACGGCATACATCGACCGGCCCGGAAACTTCTCGACGAAGAAACGGGCAGCGCGACGCGCAGCGTGCGGACGAACAAGCGTGACCGAAGCGGCGGGGCGCTTACGGGCAATGTCGAGGGCGGTTACGCCGCCTTCGCGGGGCGACGCTAGCCCCAGCGCGCGATGATGCTTGTGCAACTCAAGGGACCTCCAAAACGGTAGCTCGGGTGAAATGCGACCTTGCGGTTATTGGAAGTCCCCTTGGGGTCGCGGATCGGCGATATATGAAGGGGGGTCCGGTGTGTAAAGACCCATTTGGGCCAGATGTTTTGCCGTCTCGGACGGCGCCGTTAAGCCGTTGGGAAGACAAGATGAATTGTGAGAGAGTGCCGAGCGCATCCGGGGTGGCCGCGGCGGCGGAACGGATCCGGGACTGGGTGACTCGGACCCCGATTCTCCCGCTGGAGATTCGCAAGCGAACTTTGTGGGTCAAAGCGGAGTGCCTGCAGCAGGGCGGCGCGTTCAAGCTGCGCGGGGCCACGAACCGGCTACTGCAGCTCAACGCAGACGAGCGGAGCCGAGGGGTCGTCGCTTTCTCCTCCGGCAATCACGCCCGCGGCGTCGCCATCGCGGCCCGGCGGCTCGGCATCCGCGCGATCATCGTCATGCCGGCCGATGCGCCGGCGGTAAAACGCGAGGCGACGGCGGCGGAAGGGGCGGAGATCGTCCTTTACGATCGCTCGACGGAGGACCGGGTCGCCATCGCCGCCCGTATCTCGGCCGATACCGGCGCGATCGTCGTGCCCTCGTTCGACGATGTCGACATCATCGAAGGCCAGGGGACGGCCGGCGTCGAGCTCAGTGAACAGCTTGGCGCCAACCCGCCGATGGTGATCGTGCCCTGCGGCGGCGGCGGCCTGTCCGCCGGCATCGCTCTGGCCCTTCCGGACAGCGTGATCGTGCCGGTGGAGCCGGCCGGCTGGGACGACATGGCGCGCTCGCTCGCGGGCGGGACCATCGTCCCGGTCGGTGCCGATGCGCCAGCGACGAAGCTCGATGCGCTGCAGACGCCTCTGGTCTCACCGCTGACCTTCGATGTGCTTCACGAGCGCGGCGCGCGCGGCCTGTCCGTCACCGACGAGGAAGCCCGCGCGGCGATGCGCTTCGCCTTCGATTCGCTGCGGCTGGTGGTGGAACCCGGCGGCGCGGCGGCGCTTGCGGCGGTGCTGGCGGGGAGGGTGGATCCGCCGGACGGGAGCGTGATCCTGCTCTCCGGCGGCAATGTCGATCCGGGCTATTTCGCCTCGGTGCTCGGCTGACCCGGCTCGATCAGCGCGCTCAGCAATTCCAGCTCGGCCGCGAGCGCACGCAATTCGTCGGCGCGGATGCTTGCGCCTTTTTCCTGCGCGGCGGCGCTTTCGATCAGGTGGGTCAGCGACGGCAGGATTCGGCCTTCGATCACGTCGAACGCCGCGCCGACCTCGATCTTGCTGAAATCCTCATGCTTCACGGACCTGCTCCCCGGCGA
>JAFAEG010000143.1 GCA_023424095.1 Pseudomonadota bacterium
ACCCATGACTAAAAGAATAAGAAAGCTGGCGCTTGGCACGGCGACCGCGATGCTGATGACCATGGGCGGATTCGCGCCCGATCAGCACGCGATATTTCAAGCCCGAAGCGGTGGTCCGCCAGCCATCGGCGGCGGTCAGCCCGGCAAGCGCCTGACGCTGCGTCTCGAGGTAAGCGGGATCGGCGGGAGCCGGCGTGGCAGGCTGCATCAGCAGCGCGGCGAGAGCGGTGAGGATCATGCCTGCTCTGTCCCGCACCAGGCGCGAAGCGTCAATCGGAAGAAAGTAGATGGGCTTCGCCAAGCCGCGAAGAACGCAAGCCGAAACGATTACCCTTTGCGACTTTGCGTTTTTGCGGCTTGGCGCGAAGCGCCCCCCTAAACCTGCCGCTTCGCGGGCAAGCGCTTGTGAGCGTTGCCTGGCCTGCGCCGAACCGGCATGCCCTGCACATGGCCAGCGACGATCCAGATTTCGACGTCATCATCGTCGGCGCGGGCCTGTCCGGAATCGGCATGGCGCACCACCTGCAGCGCCTCTGCCCCTGGGCCAGCTACCGCATCCTCGAGGCGCGCGCGGCGATCGGCGGCACCTGGGACCTGTTCCGCTATCCCGGCGTCCGCTCGGACAGCGACATGCACACTTTGGGCTACAGCTTCCGCCCCTGGCGCGACGGGCAGGCGATCGCGCCGGGCGAGAAGATCCGCGCCTATGTCGAGGATACGGCGCGCGAAGCCGGGATCGACCGGCATATCGCCTTCGACACCAGCCTGAAGCATGCGGCCTGGTCCGGCACCGACGCCGTGTGGCGGCTTGAGACGAGCGAAGGCGCCCTCACCTGCCGCTTCCTGATCATGTGCGCGGGCTATTATTCCTATGCCGAGGGGCACCGACCGCGCTGGGAGGGCGAAGAGGAATTCACCGGCCAGATCGTCCACCCGCAATTCTGGCCCGAAGCGCTCGACTGGACGGACAAGCGGGTCGCGGTGATCGGCAGCGGCGCGACGGCGGTGACTTTGATCCCGGCGCTGGCGCAGGAAGCCGCACACGTCACGATGGTGCAACGCTCCCCCTCCTACGTCGCCGCCCGCCCCGGGCACGACAAAGTGGCGGCTGGCCTTAAGCGCGCCTTGCCGCTGAAGGCCGCTTCCGGGCTGACGCGCTGGAAGAACGTCCTCCTCCAACAATGGTTTTTCCGCCTCGCCCGCCGCAGGCCCGCGCGGGTCAAGGCAAAGCTGGTCGAACTGGTCGAGAAGGAAATCGGCGCGGAACAGGCCCGCCATTTCACCCCGTCTTACGATCCCTGGACCCAGCGCCTCTGCCTCGCCCCGGACGGCGATCTGTTTGCGGCGATGCGCAGCGGCAAGGCCTCGGTCGTCACCGGCCAGATCGCCCGCTTTGACCCGGACGGCCTCGTCATGGCCGACGGCAGCCAGGTCCCCGCCGAAATCATCGTCACCGCCACCGGCCTGAAGCTGGAACTCGCCGGTGGGGCGACGCTGGCCCGCGACGGGGAAGCTGTCCGCCTCGGCGACACCATGGCCTATAAGGGCGTGATGTTCGGCGGCCTGCCCAATTTCGCCTCCATCTTCGGCTACACCAATGCCAGCTGGACGCTGAAGGCCGACCTGTCTTCGGCCTGGCTGTGCCGGTTGCTCAATCGCATGCACAAGACCGGCGAGCGGGTGGTAATACCGCAGGTCGATGCCAGCGTGGCGCCCCGGCCATTCCTCGATTTCTCCTCCGGCTATATCGAACGCGCGGCGGGGGAATTGCCGAAGCAGGGCGAGACCGGCCCCTGGCGCCTGCGCCAAAGCTACACCGCCGATCTGATGAACCTGCGCTACGGCAGGCTTGACGACGGCGTGCTGCGCTTCGGGCAATGATCGAGCCGCGCACGCCGCAGGCCAGCGCCGACGTCGCCGGTCATTATGACGAACTGGACGACATCTATCGCGAGATCTGGGGCGAGCATGTCCACCACGGCCTCTGGCGCACGGGCCGGGACACTGTCGAGGAAGCGACCGACGCGCTGAGCGATTTCGTCGGCGCGCAACTCGGCGCGAAGCCCGGCGACAGCATCGTCGACATCGGCTGCGGCTATGGCGCCACCGCCGCGCGGTTCGTCGAAGCGCATGACATCAGCGTGACCGGCTTCACCTTGTCCGAGGAGCAGGCGCGCATCGCCCGCGAGCGGCCTGGCGCCCTCACCTTCCACGTCCGCGACTGGCTCGACAATGGCCTCCCCG
Source organism: Pseudomonadota bacterium (assembly GCA_023424095.1). Lineage (GTDB taxonomy): Bacteria > Pseudomonadota > Alphaproteobacteria > Sphingomonadales > Sphingomonadaceae > Allosphingosinicella. Next base: position 2,245 of record JAFAEG010000143.1, read on the forward strand.
CCGCTGCCTTCGACCATGGCTATGCGATCGAAAGCACCGAACATATCGCCGACAAGGCCGCCTTGTTCAGCGAGACGGCGCGAGTGCTGAAGCCCGGCGGGCGGCTGGTCGTCTGCGCCTGGCTTTCCGAAGATGCGCCAAGCCGCTGGCGCGTTCGCCATCTGCTTGAACCGATCTGCCGCGAGGGCCGCCTCCCCGGGATGGGCACACGCGGCGAGTATGAACAATGGGCCAGCGACGCGGGCTTCCGGCTGCTGAACTATCAGGACATCAGCCGCCAGGTGCGCCGCACTTGGTCGATCGTCACCCGCCGCGTGCTCGGCAAGCTCGTCACCACCCGCCGCTACCGCGCCTATCTTTTCGGCGGCGACAACCGCCACCGCCAGTTCGCATTCAGCCTGCCGCGCCTGATCCTCGCCTATCGCATGGGCGCGATGCGCTACGGCGTCTTCACGTTTGAGCGGGTTCCGCCTGGCGCGGGGTGAGCAAGGCCATGAGCGGCAGGCCGACGTGCAACACGATCAGCCACCACAGGCTCCCGGTCAGCGCAAAACCGATCGTGAACAGGAAGGAGGAAATCACCGCGCCGATCAGCGAGCCGAGATTGCGGGTCGCGTGGGCGAGGCCATAAGCGATCGCGGCGATGACCACCGCGCCCCACAGCCCGACTAATGGTGACAGCGCCCATAGCAGGAAGCCGCGATAGAGGATCTCCCAGCCGATCCCGGCGGTCAAAGCGAAGGCGACATAGATGCGGGTGTCGGCGGGCGTTTTCGGCAGCACGTTCGCCCGTCCCGGCCGGTTGATCATCGGCTTGCCCTGCCGCGCCATCAGCGCGGGTACGATCAGCAGGCCCAGCAGCACCGCCGCGATTCCAAGGCCGACGAGCCCGCCGGTCGAAATCGGCATGTCGAGACCGAGCAGGGCGAGCGGCCGACCTTCCCACCACCAGATCACGACCAGCAGGGTCAGCAAGGCGCCAATCATCCGGATCGTGCGGATCATGCGCACGCTGAGCGGACGCGGCGGTCGTGGCGTGCGCGACAGCGAATAGAGCAAAGCTTCGCCCGGCAGCAGCAACAGCAAGGCAGCCGCCAGCACGTAATCCAATATGGTCATGACTTACCCGCCCCCATCGCCGCCGGATCGTTTCCGGTCGGCCCGCTCGATCATTAACCATGATCTAGCGGATCGTGGCTGGCGCGCAAAGCGGCTGCCCTTCGCGCCTTCAGTCGCAGCCTCCGCCGCCCCCGCCGCCGTCCGATCCGCAGTCACCGCCGCCACTGTCGGACCCCGTATCTCCGCCATAATGACTGCCGCCGCCGTCGCCGCCCCCGCCTTTCCGGCCTTTCAGCAGCCGGGCGCCCGCCACCGCAACAACCACGATGAAAACGCCGATCAGAATCGGGATGAAGGCGGCTGCTTCCATAGCCTCACTTCCTTGTGACGCGCGTCACTCCACCGTGACGCTCTTGGCCAGATTGCGCGGCTGATCGACGTCGGTGCCCTTGGCCACGGCGACGTGATAAGCCAGCAATTGCACCGGGATCGCGTAAACGAGCGGCGCGATCAGCGGATGCACGTTCGGCATCTCGATCGTCGCCAGGCAGCCCTCGCCCGCCTCGGCCAGCCCCTCTGCGTCGGAGATCAGCACCACCTTGCCGCCGCGCGCGCGGACCTCCTGCATGTTGCTGACGGTCTTTTCGAACAAAGGCCCGGAAGGCGCGAGCACGATCACCGGCACCGCCTCGTCGATCAGCGCGATCGGGCCATGCTTCATCTCGCCCGAGGCATAGCCTTCGGCGTGAATGTAGCTGATCTCCTTCAGCTTCAGCGCGCCTTCCAGCGCCAGCGGATAATCCGGGCCGCGGCCGAGATAGAGCACGTCGCGCGCCGGCGCGATCAGGTGCGCCATCGCCGCAATATCCTCGTCATGCGCCAGCGCCGCGTTCAACGCGGCCGGCGCCTCGATCAGATGACGCACGACCTCGCGCTCTTCCTCGGCGCTCAATTTGCCCTTCTTCAGCGCCAGATGCGCGGCCAAGGCGGCGAGCACGGCGAGCTGGCAGGTGAAGGCCTTGGTCGAAGCGACGCCGATCTCCGGCCCGGCATGGGTCGGCAGCAGCAGATCCGCCTCGCGCGCCATCGAACTGGTCGGCACGTTCACGACGACCGCGATGGTCTGACCGTTGGCCTTGCAATGGCGGAGCGCCGCGAGCGTGTCGGCCGTCTCGCCGGATTGCGAAATGAACAGTGCCAGCCCGCCCGGCTGAAGCACCGGATCGCGATAACGGAACTCGCTCGCCACATCGATGTCGACCGGCACCCGTGCGAAGGTCTCGAACCAATATTTGGCGACCATGCCGGCATAGAAACTCGTTCCGCAGGCGACGATCGTCACCCGGTCGATATTGGCCAGATCGAAATCCATCTGCGGCAGCGCGACGGTCTGCTCGAGCGGGCGGATGTAGGAGGACAGCGTCTGCGCGACGACAATCGGCTGCTCGAAAATCTCCTTCTGCATATAATGGCGATACGGCCCCTTCTCGACCGCCGCCGCGGACACGCCGCTGGTCGTGATCTCGCGCTCGACCGGATTGTTCTCGGCATCGAAAATCCGCGCGCCGTCACGGGTGATGACCACCCAATCGCCTTCCTCGAGATAAGCGATCTGCTGCGTCAGCGGCGCCAGCGCCAGCGCGTCGGAGCCGAGATAGGTTTCGCCCTCGCCATAGCCGACCACGAGCGGCGAGCCGAGCCGCGCCCCGATCAGCAGATCCGGCTGCGCCCGGAACGCGATCGCCAGCGCGAACGCCCCGCGCAGCTGCGGAAGGACGTCGCGCACCGCTTCCTCCGGCGATGCCCCGGCCTCGATCCGCTCGGACACCAGATGCGCCACGACCTCGGTATCGGTCTCGCTCTCGAACACCCGCCCGCGCGACGCCAGCGCCTCTCGCAGCGGCTTGAAATTCTCGATGATGCCATTGTGCACGAGCGCGACTTCCTGCGTGGCATGCGGATGCGCATTGCTGGTCGTCGGCGCGCCATGCGTCGCCCAGCGCGTGTGCGCGATGCCGATCGTGCCGGCCGCCGGATTGCCGGCCAGTTCCTTCACCAGATTGCCGAGCTTCCCCTCCGCCCGCCGCCGCACCAGCACGCCGCCTTCGACCGTGCAGACGCCAGCGCTGTCATAGCCGCGATATTCCATCCGCTTCAGGCCATCGACCAGCCGGTCCGCGACCTGATCCTTGCCGACGATGCCGATAATGCCGCACATGCGAATGAGCTTCCTTCAAAGCGTATAAGGGACGCGGATCCCCGGCATGTTCGCCGGAAAGTCCGTGATGTTCCGTGTGATCAGGATCGCGCCATTAACCTGCGCGGTGGCGAGGATATAGGCGTCCAGCAATTTCATTTTCGTCCGGTGCCGGATGTCCGCCGCCGCCGTGGCGATCCGGGCATCCAGTTCGACCACCTCGAAAGGCGCGATCAGCGCCCGCACCGTGTCGCGGGTTTCGAGGGGTTCGCAGGCGATAATCTCCGTCCAAACGATCCGGCTGATCCGGTGCCGGGCATAGCGGGTCAGCTCCGCCCGGGCCTGGGGAACGCGGTTCAGCCAGTCGACCACAATGTTCGAATCGAAGAACGGGTCCGACATCGCTCAGAGCTCTTCGTGCCGGGTGCGATCATCGCGGACCGCGCTCTCGCCGTCCGAATCGCTCCGCCCGGCCCAGAAACCGTAGCCGCGCTCGATCCAGTCCTTGCTGCTGCCGTTTTGCGCCAGATACAATTTCACGGCATCGCGGATCGCGGCGGCGCGCGACCTTTTCATCCCCGCCGCCAGCGCGTCGAGCCGCTCAATATCCTCGTCCGGAATGTCGGTCAGAATCCGCATTGATATACTGATATCATATCATGATATCAGATCAAGGTTCCAGTATCAGCGCGGCCGCCTCAGCCGCTGGATTGCCCGGCCACCCAGGAACCTGCTGAGGTTCCGCTGGAACGATGCCATGAGTTCGCCCCGCGCCGCGCCGTCCTGCTCGGCGGCCCCGGCGGGAAGGGCGGGAGCCGCCGTGTCCAAGGCATCGAAGGCCCAACCGGTCGCCGGACCGCTCGCGCCAAACTCCCTGAAGATGAAACCGGACTGAAGCTGTCTGATCACGGCTGTCCGCATGTAAGTGATCATCACGACATGCAGTTCGGCATAGCATTACGCGGTCGATGGCGCCTCACGAGCTCCTGCCCCGACATTACGGTCCGTGAGCATGGCGAAACGCAGATCGGAAGCGTCAGGGTGAACAATGACGCGATAGCCGGCGAACCTTCCAGCCGCGCCGAGGTTCAATTGCTCGATCGCTTCCTGCTGAAACGGGCCATCCGCCGTCCGCGCCAGCATGGCCTGCGCATCAGGCCGTGGCATGACTTCACCGCTCAGATTGCCCTCCATGAGGGTGCGCGCCGTAGCGCCGTGGAAGAAGGCGTTCAGATTACCTGTCGGCCAGACGTGAAGCTCGCAGGCCGGGGCTTCAGGCTGCGACGCTGCGGCCTGCGCTGGCAGCAACAGCAAGGTCATCGCCAGCCATGCCTGGCCTCTCATCTCCCCGCGCCCTTCTTCTTCGCGCTCATCCGTTCGCGAAAGCGGATCGCCCAGCCGGCATAGCCTTGCTGCTTGCCGCGCGCGACGCCGAGCGAGTCCGCCGCGACATCGGTGGTGATCACCGATCCGGCGCCAACAATCGCGCCCTCGCCGATGCTCACCGGCGCCACCAGCGAGCTGTTCGAGCCAACGAACGCCCCCGCGCCGATCTTCGTGCTATATTTGAAGAAGCCGTCATAATTGCAGGTGATCGTGCCCGCGCCGATGTTCGCGCCCGCGCCCACCTCGGCATCGCCGATATAGCTCAGATGATTGGCCTTCGCGCCCGCGCCCAATGTCGCTTTCTTGGTCTCGACGAAATTGCCGATCTTCGCGCCCGCGCCCAGGATCGTGCCGGGACGCAGCCGGGCATAAGGGCCGACCTCCGCCCCCTCGCCGATCGTCGCGCCTTCGATATGGCTGAACGCCTTGATCCGAACCCGCTCGCCGACGGTCACGCCGGGGCCGAAGAACACATTCGGCTCGATCACCGTATCGCGCGCGATCGCCGTATCGTGGCTGAACCAGACGGTCTCCGGCGCGATCAGGGTGACGCCCGCATCCATCATCTCGGTCCGCCGCGCCCGCTGCCAGGCCGCTTCCAGCGCCGCCAGTTCGGCCCGGCTGTTCACGCCGGTGACTTCGTCCTCGCCAGTCTCGACCACGACCGAGGTCCGGCCGTCCGCCGCCGCGAGCATCACGATGTCGGGCAGATAATATTCCCCGGCGGCATTGTCGTTGCCGACCCGCGCCAGCAGCGGCCACAGATCGGCCGAGCGCACCGCCATGATGCCGCTGTTGCACAGATTGACCGCGCGCTGCGCCTCGTCGGCATCCTTATATTCGACCATCTTCTCGATCGTGCCGTCGGCGTGGACGATCACCCGGCCGTAGCGCAAAGGATCGGCCGGCCGGAAGGCAAGCACCACCGCGGCCGGGGCGCCGTCCGCGCGCAGCCGCGCCAGCATGGCGCGCATCGTCTGCTGGCCCACGAACGGCACGTCGCCATAGAGGATCAGCACGTCACCATCGAAGCCCGCCAGCGGCCCTTCCGCCTGCTGCACCGCATGCGCCGTGCCGAGTTGCGGATCCTGCACCGCGACCAGGCCGCCATGGCGCGCCACCACCGGCTCGACCTGCTCGCGGCCCGCGCCGACCACGACCACGGTCCGCTCCGCGCCAAGCTGGGCAACACTCGCCAGCAAATGCTCCAGCATCGGCCGCCCGGCGAGCGGGTGGAGCACCTTGTGCAGATCGGATTTCATCCGCGTGCCCTTGCCGGCGGCGAGGATGATGGCGGCGACGGGACGATGATCGGTCATGGCCGCGCCTTGGCACGGCGATGTTGCGATTTCCATACTCCCGCCCCTAAGCGCTGCGGCGATGACCAGCTTTCCCTTCGACATTGTCGCCTTCGACCTGGACGGCACTCTCGCCGACACCGCCCCCGATCTCGCCGACGCGCTCAACCATGCGCTGGTGCAGATGGGCCGCCCGACCGTGCCGCCCGAGGAGGTGCGCTATCTCGTCGGCCACGGCGCGCGGGCGCTGCTGCGCAAGGGGCTGGCCCAGAGCGGCGCCTCGGACGAGGATCTGGTCGAGCAGGGCTTCCCGTATTTCATCGACCATTATGCCGCCAACATCTGCAACGGCACGGTCGCCTATCCGGGAGCCGAGGCGGCGCTGGACGGACTGCGCGCCCGCGGCATCCGCCTCGCTTTGTGCACGAACAAGCCGGAAGGCCTCACCCATTTGCTCCTCGACGCGCTCGGCTGGACCGGCCGCTTCGACTCGATCATCGGCGGCGACACCCTGCCGGTGCGCAAGCCCGATCCCGCCCCGTTGCATGAAGCCATCGCCCGCGCCGGCGGCGGACGCGCTTTGTTCGTCGGCGATTCGATCACCGATGCCGACACCGCCCGCGCCGCAGCCCTGCCCTTCGTCGCGGTCAGCTTCGGCTTTTCGGACCGGCCGGCGGCTGAATTGGGAGCCGATGCCGTGATCGATCATTTTGACGCATTGATCCCCACCCTGGAGACGCTGCGATGACCGACCGACCCCGCGCCCTCGTCACCGGCGCCTCCGCCGGCATCGGCCTCACCTTCGCCCGCCAGCTCGCGCGGACCGGCCACGATCTCATCCTCGTCGCCCGCCGGGCCGAGCGGCTGGAAGACCTCGCGGCGGAGCTTCGCGAGGCGCACGGCGTCGAGGTGGAAGTGCTCGCCGCCGATCTGGCCGATCCCGCTGGAGTCGCCGCAATCGTCGCTCGCATCGAGGCCGATCCGCCGGTCGATATGCTCGTCAACAATGCCGGCTATGCGGTGCGCGGCACCGTCGCCCAGCTCGATCCCGACGCGCTCGCCGAGATGGTCCAGGTCAACATCGTCGCCGCCAGCCGCCTCGCCCACGCCGCAATGGCGCAGATGACCAGGGCCGGTCACGGCACGATCATCAACGTCGCCTCCGGCACCGTCTTCGCGCAATTTCCGGGCAATGCCGGCTATGGCGCCAGCAAGAATTTCATCATGGCCTTCACCCGCCATATGCAGCTCGAGGCCGAAGGCAGCGGGGTGCGCGTCCAGCTGCTCGTCTCCGGCGTGATCGCCACCGATTTTCACGCCGTCGCCGGCAACGACCTCAGCAATTTCCCGGCCGATCGGATCATGCAGCCGGACGAACTGGTCGCCGCCTCACTCCGGGCGCTCGCGCTCGCCGAGCCGGTCTGCATTCCCTCGCTGCCCGACATCAGGGCGTGGGACGATTATGTCGCCGCCGAGGCCGCCATCTGGCAGGACGCATCCAAGGACCGCGCCGCGCCCCGCTATCACTAATCGCGATCGACGACGCGGAAATCGGCGCGATATTCCGGCTTGATCAGGTCGTAGAGCGGCTGATCGAGCAGGATGAACAACGTCTCGCGCCCTGCGGCATAACTGCCCAGCGCATAATCGCTCATCTGCACCTCGATGCCATTGGCCGGACCGCCGATCGGAATGCTGCCGGTCTCGGACAGGCCGAAGGCAAGTTCGTCGGCGTCGGGACAGGTGATCCCCTCCATATTCTCCCGCACCTGGCGCAGCGCCTCGCAGATCTTCGCCTGAACCAGCGGCTTGGCGCGGCTCCACGAGGTGAACAGGTCGCCGAAACGCAGCTGCATATTGGTGCGCAGATCGTAGAGCCCGTCGCTGACCCCGAACGCGCCATGCGCGCCGCCGAGGAACTGGTCGGTGGTCGAGAAGGTCGAAAGCAGGCGCGTGCCAGCGAAGGCCAATTCGTCGCTCATCGTGCGATGGCAGGGCAGGCTTGGATAGCATTCGTCGTCGGCGAAGCGCACGTCGCGCAACGCCTGCGCCCGCATCGCGCGGAAGATCGCCGGATAGCGCGCGATCATCGCGTCGGCGGTCCACAGCGCCCGGCGGTTGGGCCCGCGCTCCTCGAAATAGAGCTCGCTCGCCAGCACCGGGTCGTTGCCCTGCGGCTGGGCGCTCAGCGCGACCGGCGTCGCGACGCAGGCCAGACCCAGGATTCCCAATACGACGCGATGCTTTGTCATGTCCCTCTCCCCTTCCAGGGACGAGGCGTGCCATATCCGCGATGAACCGAAGCTGTCGCGCGCGCCTAAGAGCGCGCCTTATTCAGCAGATGGCGGGCCAGCATGAGCGGCGGCATCCGCATCAAATGGCCGCGCAAATAGAAGCCGAAGCGGGTGAATGTGTGGCGCTGCCGTCCCCAGCCGTCGCGGGCGAGCAGGCGGCGGACGAACAGGCCGTCACCGCTTCGCCGCCAGGCCTTCGGGATCGGCGTGCGATACAGCCGGTGCGCCAGCCGCGCCGCGCGGCGCACGGCCTTGTCCAGATCATGGTGCCGGGCGCGCGCCGCCAGCCTTTCCCAGAACCCCTCTTCCCGCTCGAATTCGCGCAGCAGCCGGTCGATGTCCCACAGATTGCGCAGCCCTCCCGCCATGTCGCCGTCCGCGATCAGATGCGCGGCGGCGTGGACGATCACATCCTCTGGCGAGAGCATCCGGAGCCCGTTCGGCAGCATCACGCTGTCCGCCAGCAAGGCGGCCGCGTCGGGCTTCGGCCGGGCGGTGGGCGGCAGGATCGTGTGGTGCACGTCGATCATCCGATCGCGCTCGCGGTGGATCAGCGGCGGCAGTTCGTGCATCCATTCGCGATAATAGAAATCGTCATAGCCGTCGGCCGGCTTCAGCCGCTCCCAGCCGACCCCGATCAGCGCCTGCTCGACCTCCGTCAGCGCCTCCTTCGGCACGAGGATGTCGAGATCGCCGATCGACCGCCCCTGCCCTGCGTCCAGTCCGGCAGCGAGGAAGGCGGTGCCTTTCAGCAGCAGCACCGGCACCCCCAGCGGTGCCAGCGCCCGCCGGGTCATCTCCGCCTCCCACAAGGCCTGCACCCGAGTCCGCTCCGCATCGGCACGGTGCATGGCGAACAGCCCGGCGACCCGCTCCGGCAGGTCCAGATCCTGCAGCCGGTAAGCGAGCGTGCCGATCAAGGCCTCGGCCCGCGCGGTCGAGATGAGCGCCGTCCAGTCGCAATCCAGCGGCAGCGAGGCGGGATCGCGCAGCGCCCGAACGAGCAAGGCCGCGCTCATCGCCCCGCCTCCGCCCACAAAGTCTCGATCAGCTCGAACGCTGTCGCCGCATCGGGATAATCGATCGCAAACCCCGGGCAGGCCTGCACCAGGCCGGTCAGCGCATCGAAGCCGCGTGTCCCCATCGCGACATAATTGGTCGACGCCTGGGTCAGCCGCATGAACGCCTCCGCCGGCCCGACCGGGCGAATGTCGCGGGCAAAGCCGAAGCGGGGAAAGAGGATCATCGCCGGCCGCGCCGTCTCACTCATACGCGCCAGCGCCTCGGCGCGCGGCCGCATGTGGCGAATGCGGCCCTTGGGCGTATCCTCCATCACCAGCCCGAAGCGCTCGGCAGCGACCTCGGCCTCCATCGCCGCGATCGCTTCATTCTTCAGGCTGATCGGGCGCGGAAACGGGTTGAGCAGCCCCGTCTCGGGATCGAGCAAGGCGAACTCATCGCCCATGAACCGCCAACCGCGCTCGCCCAGCATCGCCGACAAGGTCGATTTCCCCGCCCCGGACTCACCGGTGATGATCAGCGCGCGGCCATCCTTCTCGACGCTCGCCGCGTGCAGCAAAAGGAAGCGCCGCTCGCCCAGCGCCATCTGCAAATTCATCGCCATCTCGGCCGCGACGAGCCCGTGCGCGAGCGGCAAAGGCGCCGCATCCGGCAGCACATAATCCCCGCCAATCGCCACCGACGGCCGAAGCCAGCGCCGCCACGGCTTCGCCGGCTCCAGCCGCACGGTGTAATCGGCAATATCGCCCGGCGCGGGATAGCCGGCATACAGATGCCGAAGCGCCCGAACCGGCCCGCCCCAGGCCGATCCGACCCGGAACGTCACCGGCCCGACGCGCAGCCTCACCTCATGCCTCATGCCCGCCGCACCAGCCCGCTCGTCTCCAGCTCCGCGAGCCGCGCCTCGATCGCCGCGGCCCCTTCCCCGGGCTCGAAATCGAAATGCGCACTCAGCCGCGCCAGCACCGCCTCGGCATCGCCGGGCTCGACCAAGGCCGCCAAAATCTCCGGCGATGGCGGCGCGAGGATGTGCGTCATCCCCGACGCGGGATGGAAGAGCACAGTCAGCCCCTCCAGCACCACGCTGCGCGCCTCCGCGCTGTCGGCGATGTAAATTGGTCCGGCCATCGACCGGCTCATAAGCGAAGGCGGGTTAAGGCAGGAAGAAGAAGCGCGGCTCAGCGCGGCATTTGCAGCGAGGCGTAGCAGGTGAAGCCGCTCATCCCCGACTGCAGGCGGCGGATATAATTGGCATAAGCCTGCGTCGCCTGCGGGTTCACGCCCGGCGGGGTCGCGCCATTGTTCAGCATCACCCGCACTTCCTCGCCGGTCAGCGGGCGCGAGAAGCCGGGGAAGGAACCCGCCGTGCCGGGCGGAACGAGCGTCCCGTCCGCGGCGATATTCTGCCCGCCCGCATGGGGGCCCGGCACCGGGATCTGGCAATTGAGCACGGAACCGGCGGTCTGCGCCAGCGCCGGACGCACCGTCACCACGGTGGACGCCGCGACCGCGCCAAGCGCCAGGAAGGTCCGCCGCGTCGGCACGCTCAGGCCCTCGGCCCGGTCAGCCGCTTCGGGCCCTTCGGCCCCGTCGGCCGGCTTGTCGCTCTCGGCGCTCATGCCTCTCTTCGATCCATATTATCGCTTTACACTGTGCCCCTTTAATAGGCGTAAACCGCCTGTCACGCGAGGGCGTTAAGCGGTCGCAGGCAAGCGAGTCAGGGACGAAGTGACGCAAAACCGGACGATATTGGCGATTGTGGCCGCGCTCATTGCCGCTGCGAGCCTGGCCGGAGCGCTCATGCTCGCGCCGCCGGCCGCGACGATCGCCGCCTTTGCCGCCGGGC